>NZ_JBDGDD010000004.1:0-135343 GCF_040909065.1 Ruminococcus sp. RTP21359st1_H3_RTP21359_211015 | reverse complement strand
GCGAGGGACTCCACACTTCCGTCCCAGCGTTTCAGCCAGAAATATATATATGAACGTGATTTATTGTATTTTCTGCTTGCTCGGCTCACTCCATATTTCTTTGCGTAATTCATTAAGGATTGACGAAACTTCATATCTTGTGTTATACTATTCATGAGAGATAGGCTTCCTTTCTGATTTGTATTTGTGTGGTAACTTTATTTTATCAGATTTTTGCCTATCTCTCTTTTCTTTTTTCTTAATTTTGTCCAATATCTATTGTAGCACTACACGTTTTTGCGTGTGAGAGACACATATCCACTTGACTTATAGGCTCAAATGTAGTATAATGTAAAAGTTAAGGCGGTTTTCTGCCTGTTAGTAAGACGATTTTTTTCGGAAAGGAAATGGATAATAAAATGGCTAAAGCTAAAAAAATAACGGCTGCTCTTACTGCCGCATTGCTTTGTACTGCGAGCCTTACCTCTTGCTCGGACACAAGCTATGTGATGACAGCAGGTGACAGCAAAATAAACGCAGGTATCTACATTTATAACGAGCTTACAGAAATGTCATATCAAATGACGATGATGTATTATCAGAACGGCATCAAAAAGGACTATTTCGATCAGAAGGTAGACGGAAAGGCATTTGACGAGTATCTTTCAGATTATGCTCTCACTGCAACTAAGGAGTATGCAGCTGTAGTTGACAAGTTCAACGAGCTTGGACTTACTCTTTCAGATGAGGATATAAAGTCCATTAATGACAGCATAAGCAGCACATGGGATTCTCAGGGCGAGTTTTACGAGTCAGAGGGTATCTCAAAGGAATCTGTAAAGCTTGCACTCAAAGGCTCGAAAATGAGGGAAGAGCTTTTTGATCACTACTATGCAGAGGGCGGCGAGGAAGCCGTTTCAGACGATGAAATGGTGAAGTATCTTGATGATAACTACCTGAGATATAAGTCCATTTCCTTTGCAAAAACTAAAGCATCAACTGATTCTTCTTCATCAGCCACCGATTCTTCTACAGACTCAGCAGACGCTGCAAATGAGGAAGCCAAGGCAAAAAGAGATGAGTTCCTTGAAAAGGCTCAGGGCGTTTCGTTTGACGATTTCGACAGCATTATAGACGAGTACAACGACTATGTTGCATCAAAGAAAGCCTCAGATTCAAGTTCTGCCGCTGACAGCGATTCATCAGCCGCAGACAGCAGCACGACTTCTGACGACACTTCTTCTGTAGCAGAGAGCGACACAAGCTCCACAGCAAGCGATGACACATCTTCTGTATCTGACAGCACAGCAGATTCAAGCACAGCAGCGTCAGACACAGATTCTTCCGCAGACAGTTCTTCTTCTGCACCTGACCCGTATGCAAATGAAAAGATGATGAATTACGGCACAATGGACGATTCACAGAAAGACACTACAAACGGCAAGATACTCAAAGAAGTAAGCGGTATGAGCACAGACGTTGCAACAGCTTATGAGGACGATAACGCATATTACATTCTTATCAAGGGCGATATTAAGGACAGAGATACAGAATATGCCAAGGACAATCATGAAGATATTCTAAAAGAAATGAAGAGCGATGAATTTCAGAAGAAATTAACAAGCTGGGTAGAAAAGCTTGACATCAAGGTGAACAACAAGGCCATAAAGCGTTACACGCCGAAAGTGGTCTACGATAAGCAGACAGAGTATTACAGCAAGAACAATAATTCATAGCAGATAAAATTACCGCCGCAACCGAGTTTGGTTGCGGCGGTTTTGTCATGTTGACAAATCCTTCGGTTTACTCCTTGCTGAATTGTAGCACATAAGGAGAAAATCCAAAAATGTGAACACATTCACATTTTATCAACAGAAGCCTCTTTTGTGCATTATTTTTTTTGCGAGCACAATGCCCAACATATTATGGCTTTATAAAACAAAGAGCTGCGCTTCTTTAATGAAACGCAGCTCTTATGCTTATGTTTTTATTATAAAGACGAAATGCACTGTGAATATGCTCCAATATTTAGTCAACAACACATTCCACAACAGCACAAGGCGGAATATTCAGCTTTAACACATTGTCCTTGATGACTGCCGTATGCTCGGTAATGCTCACTTTGTTGGGACAGTCGAAGTCGTTATAGCTGTGCGCCTCGTTTGTAAGTATCCTGCAAGAAACTGATGATGCTTTAAATCCGAAAATGCTGCATTCAACAGCAGCCTCTTCCGTAAGCGAACAGTTTGCGACGGTAACGGTCATACTCTTTTCGTTCACCGATGCGGAAACCGAGATCATCGGAGCATTTTTACCTTCCGACATATTTTCGTTCTGCGTATAGCAGTAAACTGCCTCGTTGTTTTGGTGTGTTTTAAAAAGGTCGAAAACGTGATATGTAGGCGTTTTTATCATCTTATCGCCCTCTGTAAGAATAACCGATTGGAGAACATTCACCGCCTGCGCAAGGTTTGCCATTACAACACGGTCGCTGTGTCTGTTAAAAACATTCAGCTCTATTGCAGCAACGATAGCATCACGCATTGTATTCTGCTGATATAAAAATCCCGGGTTCGTACCCTCTTCTACCTTATGCCAACAGCCCCACTCTCCTATTACAAGTCCTATTTTCTTTTCGGGATCATAGCGGTTCATTATCTCCGAATGTCTTGTGATAAGCTCATCGGAAAAGTTCGCTGCAGCGATAGTTTTATAATAAAGCTCATCATCAAAATCGGTGGCAGACTCCATTTCGGGCCATACTGGCATCGTATAATAATGCAGGTCGATAGCATCAACATTATTGCTGTCAAGATTTTTCATCATGACTTCTGTCCAGTTATAGTCGGCAGAGCTTGAACCGCAGGCTATTCTGTAAAGTCTGTTTCCCGAATAATTGTGGCAGAATGTCTGATACCTTTTATAAACGTCGGCGTAATATTCGGGACGCATATTTCCTCCGCAGCCCCAGTTTTCATTGCCGATACCGAGGTATTCGAGTTTCCACGGCTCGGCTCTGCCGTTCTTCTTTCTCTGCTCTGTGAGAGGTGATTCCGCATCTGAGGTCATATATTCTATCCATTCGGATAATTCACGAACACTGCCGCTGCCAACATTGCCGTTTATATAAGGCTTGCAGCCAACAAGCTCACAGAAGCGCATAAATTCGTGCGTGCCAAAAGAATTATCCTCCGTAACTCCGCCCCAGTTCGTGTTCACGATCTTTCGGCGCAGAGATTTTTCGCCGATACCGTCCTGCCAGTGATATTCTTCTGCAAAGCAGCCGCCGGGCCAGCGGAAAACGGGAGCTTTTATATTTCTGAGCGCCTCAATGATATCATTCCTTATTCCGTCTGTATTCGGAATAGGTGAATTTTCACCCACATATATACCATTGTAGATACATCTTCCGAGATGCTCGGAAAAATGTCCGTATATCTCGGGAGAGATATGTCCGAGCCTGTCGTCTGCATTTATTACCATTGATATTATTTTCATGTTATACCTCCGCAGCATGCTGAATTATAATATTATAATACTAAGTCAAGAAATCCTCATATTTCAATTACAGATGATTCTATGGACAGTAAAAGCTGTGCATACAAGCTGAACGATATTTTTATCAGCCGTTTTAAGCTTGTCCTTGAAATTATCAATGCCAATGATTTTTTGACCAGCAAGACCGAAAGTGAGCTGTTTGAACTTTACAATAAGATGCTCGATCTTGATGTTCATCACTACATGACAGTCACAAAGGGCGGTTTTGTCATATCCGAAATTCACTTATGATACCTAGTATTAGCACTTATCTGAAACGCCCTGTAAACCTGCTCCAAAAGCATTATCCTTGCAAGCTGGTGCGGAAATGTCATCTCTGACATTGATAAGCGCAGGTCAGCTTTCGCCTTTATCTCAGGGGCAATGCCGAATGAAGAGCCTATTATGAAATTCACTGTGCTGAATCCGTTCAGACCGCATTCGCTGAGCTTTTTGGACAGCTTTTCACTTAAAAGCTGCTTGCCCTCAATGCACATTGCAATATTGTATGCACCCTTGATGTCAGTGTAGCCTTTCATGGCTTTTGCCTCGTTTTCAAGCGCCGCCGCTATCTCCTTTTCGGAGGGGTTGTCAGATAACCTCGACTCGTTCAGCTCAACTATTTCAAGCTTGCAGAAAGCTCCAAGCCGCTTTGAGTATTCCGCCGCTGCGTCACGCCAGTATTTTTCTTTCAGCTTTCCAACTGTAATAAGATTTATCCTTATCAAAATGCCACCGCCATTCCGCTGCCCTCAGGCTTCGCTATATGTAAAATATAGTCGCTGTTGCGCTCGTAATCCCCAAGTGCTCCCACAGCCGTGTTTTCAGCCTGCAAAGGCGTGTTGTTTTCCTGACTTAAATGCCCTAAAATAAATTTATATGTACCTGCTGTCATAAGCTTTTTTAGCTGTTCTCCGCAGGCAGAGTTTGAAAGGTGGCCGTGGTCTGAAGCGATGCGCCTTTTCAGCTCGTATGGATAAGGTCCATTTTTCAACATTGACTCATCATAATTTGACTCCAGCAAAACAAGGTCAGAACCGCTCAGGTGCATATCCACCTCATTTGCAACAGTTCCAAGGTCGGTGCATACGCACACCTGCTTGCCGTCAGGGGTCTTTATCTGATATCCACAGCTTGCAGGGGTATCATGAAATGTGGCAAAACCTTTTACGGCATAATCTCCTATGCACACTTCATTGTCGTCCACCTCGTTGACATCACAGGCAGGGTCTATTTTGCCGTCAGATACAAGTATTTCAAGATTGGTCTTTTGGGCAAATACAGGGATATGATATTTCTTAGTGAGAACTTTAAGCCCAGAAACATGGTCTGAATGTGTGTGTGTAATAAAAATTCCCTGTATCACAGCAGGGTCGATCTCGTTAGCTTTCAAAGCCTCACAAAGACGTTTGCAGGATACTCCTGCGTCAACAAGTATCCCGCCGTCACTGTTGCCGATAAAAGAGCTGTTGCCCTTGCTTGATGAAAAAAGTGGATATATCCTTGCCATAACTAATTCCTTTCAAAAGTTTTCAGAAGATACTCTGCAACGCCGTTCTCCTCATTTGTGCCTGTCACCTGGTCGCAGCCTTCAAGCACCTCTTTGCAGGCGTTTTTTACTGCCACTCTTTTATCAGCCGCCTTGAACATAGGCAGATCGTTGGTGTTGTCGCCAAAAGCCGTGACAAAGTCAAAGCCGTAATTCTCACGAAGATACCTCACGCCTTGCTCCTTAGAAGCCATCGAAGAGAACACTTCAAGATACCAAAGCTTGGGGTCATAAACATCATAATAGTATGTAATGTTCAGCTTTTTATTTTCTTTAAGAGCGTCATACAGCGGTACAAGTTTTTCTTTTTCTGCAATAAATGTGAAGTATATCACATTGTCAATGTACTGAGAAAGGTCACTGACCTGCGTGAAAGACTTGTAATATTTCTCCCTGCGCTCGTTGTAAAAGCTCTTCATTGCAGGTGAAATAAGCCTCTCATATCTTGTGGAAAGCTGGTTATCTGAAATCGAGTACATAAAAGGCTCTAAACCAAGTCCTTTTGAAAGACCTATGATAAGACCGCAAAGCTCCCTGGAAAGGCTGTTTATCTTGACGTATTTTTTCTCCGCCATATCATAAATAAGCACGCCGTTCATAAGTATCACAGGAAGCTTCAGGTCAAGCCCCGAAAGTATTTTTCCTGCGGAAGCAAGCGTCCTTGCAGTGGCGGCAGTGAAGTTAAGCCCCTTTGCAATGAGCCTGTTCAAAGTGTTTCTTGTGAACTCCGTCACCTCTGCATTGCCGTTAAGCAACGTTCCGTCAAGGTCGGAAATAAAAAGCTCCATATCATGTCCTCTCAAATGCTGTAAAAAACGGCGGCAAATAATATGCCGCCGCAGTGTTATCAATATTTATCAGCCGCTAAGCTCCATTTCGTTAGCGTCAGGCTTGTAAACACGCTGAATGTCTGCTCCAAGCCCTCTGAGTTTCTCATCTATCTTTTCATATCCTCTTTCGATGTAGAAAATATTGTCTATCTCAGTAGTGCCCTCTGCGGCAAGTCCTGCTATCACCATGGCAGCGCCTGCTCTCAGGTCAGTCGCCACAACAGGAGCACCTTTGAGCTTGCCAACGCCCTGTATAACAGCCACCTTGCCGTCAACAGAAATGTCAGCGCCCATTCTTCTAAGCTCAGCCACATATCTGAATCTGTTGTCAAAAATATCGTCTGTAACGATGCTCGTACCCTCTGCGAGCGTCAGCAGTGTTGAGAACTGCGGCTGCATATCAGTAGGGAAGCCAGGGTGTGGCATAGTTTTTATAGAAGTTTTCACGAGCGGACCGTCCACCCAAACATGAACGCTCTCGTCGCTTTCCTCAACGTTTACGCCTACCTTGCGGAGCTTTGCCGTGATAGACTCAAGGTGTTTAGGAATAACGTTTGCGATAACAACGTCGCCCTTTGTGGCAGCCGCCGCTACCATATAAGTGCCTGCCTCTATCTGGTCAGGGATAGTCGCATAGGTAACGCCTTTGAGGTAATCAACGCCTCTTATCTTGATAACGTCTGTGCCTGCGCCTCTGATATCAGCACCCATTGAGTTAAGGAAGTTCGCAAGGTCAACGATATGAGGCTCTTTCGCCGCATTTTCGATTATAGTAAGCCCCTTTGCCTTTACAGCGGCAAATATTGCATTCATAGTTGCGCCAACTGTAACAAAGTCAAAGTATATCTGATTGCCCACAAGCTCGTCTGCTGTGACATGATTAGCTCCGTTCACTATCTCGTCAGACGCACCAAGCGCCTTAAAAGCTTTAAGGTGCTGATCTATAGGTCTGTCGCCAAGGTCACAGCCGCCCGGCATCGGAACAAAAGCCTCGTGAAATCTTCCAAGCAGTGTGCCAAGAAAATAGCATGACGCTCTCATGGTTCTTGCAAGTTCATATGGCACTTCAGGCTTTTCAATGCCCTTTGTGTCAAAATATATAGTATTTTTATCTAAAAGTCTGACCTCTGCGCCCATTTCACGCAGGATCTTCATGCACTTAGTTATATCGCTTATCTCAGGCACGTTCTCAAGAACGCACGGCTCGTCGCACAGGATAGTTGCCGCAACCAATGCAACAGCAGCGTTTTTTGCACCGCTTATCTGCACAGTACCATGCAGCGGCTTACCTCCATGTATAACAAACTTCTCCAAGTTTACACACTCCTTAACGAGATTGTCGGCTTCTATCTCTGCCGACGCTCAGATTATTATACCACAGCCACAGGCAAAATAAAAGCAAAAAGCAAGAATTTCAACGATTTGGTTAAAATCATTTAACATACACCCAAGCAATCGTTAAATCTGCCCATATAATGCAGGCTATGGCGGTCTATAAAAAGAACAAATGTTCACATACTCTTAACAATAGAATATTCAACTCTTATATTTTAACACACCCCATTCAAAAAATCAATAGTGAATAAGGATATTTTGATAAATTTTCGACAATTTTTTCGGCTTTTTCGGTGAAAATTACAGCAATGTTACAACTGTACGAAATCTTGTACCTTATTGTAACCTTAGTGTAATATTTAAGTACAAAAAATCAGACACTTGCCGTTTGTCTTGACGAAAAAGAACGGCTGTGGTATACTCATAACAACAGATATACTGTAAAAAGGGGAGTGCGGCAGTGGTAAAAAGAAAGAATCTCATATGGGCAGCAGTTTTTGCGGCTGTTATCGCTGCGTGCCTGATATTTATTTTCCTCACAGGTGGAAAGAGCGGAGAAAAATCTGCCGAGATATATGAAAACGGCAAGCTCATAAAGACAGTTTCAGACCTTTCTCCCGATAAGGAGTATTCCTTTGAGATAAAAACAGAAAACGGCACTAATACCATAACTGTTGGTGATGGAAGCATTTGGGTGTCTGTCGCTGATTGCTCAAACCAGACCTGTGTTCATGCAGGAAAGATATCCCACGCAGGACAGACCGTCATTTGTGCACCGCACAAGCTTGTGATAAAAATAGTCGGTGAGACATCTGCTGACGCTGTGATATAGGGGTGGAAGCATGAAGATATCAGTACAAAAAATCACCCTCATAGGAATTTTTACCGCCTTGTCACTTATCATTTTCATGGTTGAAGCACAATTTCCTGTTATGCCCATAGGCGGCATGAAGCTTGGACTTGCCAATATCGTCACAATGGCAGCAATGCTTTTTGTCGGAAGAAAAGAGGCAGGCTTGGTGCTGCTTTTGAGGATAGTCCTTGCGGCAGGACTTTACGGAACTGTGGTGAGCTTTGCGTTCTCACTCACAGGCGGAATTTTAGCGTATCTCGCCATGTGCATTGCGGTTTCGAGAGTTGGTGAAAACCAGCTTTGGGTGACATCAGTTTTTGGCGGCTTTTTCCATAACATAGGTCAGCTTTGTGCGGCGGCAGTGATATCAGGCACATGGGCGGTGTTCAGCCTTTTGCCTTATCTCATAATAAGCGGCATTCTCACAGGCACGCTCAATGGCCTTATCCTCCAAAGATTGTGGAAGTCGCCACTTAGAAAATACAGCATAAAAAGATAACAGCGGCGTCAGGGGCATACCTGATGACCGCTGTTTTGCTCTATAGTCAGTTTAGCCAAAAACAGACTTTTCACAAAGTGGCATTTCTACATTTTCGTCTTGTGAGAAATAGGTGAAAACTCAGCGTTTTGCTTGCATTTGACCGAAAAATATGGTATAATTAGTTGTTATAATAGGGTCATTATAGGATAGCGTTGAATTTGAACGGAGGAGTGGATTTGAGAATACTTGGTATCGACCCGGGCTACGCCATTGTGGGATTCGGAGTGCTTGAATACAACAGCGGAAAATTCACTGTTGTTGACTATGGTGCAATAACCACTTCTTCGGATATGGATTTCAACAGACGGCTGAAAGTCATCTATGATGATATGACCGAGATAATAACCACCTATAAGCCTGACGAAATGGGAATAGAAAAGCTGTTTTTCAATACCAATGAAAAGACCGCCATTGACGTTGCACAGGCAAGGGGAGTTACCCTGCTTCCTGCCATAATAAGAAATATTCCAATCTATGAATATACGCCTTTGCAGGTGAAATGCTCCATAGTTGGCTATGGACGTGCCGAGAAAAAGCAGGTGCAGGAAATGACAAAGACTATGCTTCATCTTAAAGCTATCCCAAAGCCTGACGATACAGCGGACGCAGTGGCTATCGCTATAACTCACGGGCTTTCGGTGAACACAAGGCGTGTTATGAAAAATTTTGAGGAGAAATAATATGATATATTCACTTAGCGGAAAGCTCGTTCATACCGAGAGCGACCTTGCCGTAATAGAATGTGCAGGCGTGGGCTATGCCTGCAAAACTACTTTTTCCACCTTGCAGCAGATAGCAGGCAAAAGCGAGGTCAAGCTTTATACACATCTTGCCGTAAAGGAGGACGCGGTGGAGCTTTTCGGCTTTGCAACTAAGGAGGAGCTTAAAAGCTTCCGTATGCTCATATCTGTCAGCGGAGTAGGTCCGAAGGCAGGTCTTGCCATACTTTCAGCCTGCTCTCCGTCACAGTTTGCGCTTGCGGTTGCAACGGGGGATTCAAAGGCTTTCACAAAGATAAAGGGTATCGGTACAAAGATAGCACAAAGGATAGTCCTCGAGCTTAAGGATAAGGTGGCAAAAGAGAATACCATATCCGTCAGAGGAAATGCGGCTCAGGGCTTTGCGGCTGTTCCAAGCGGAGCTGTCGAAGAAGCTGTCACAGCCCTTGTGGTGCTTGGATATACCGAGGGCGAAGCAATGTCAGTGATATCAAAGCTTGACCCGAATTTGAGCGTTGAGGAGCTTATAAAGAAAGCTCTTATCGGACTTGCGAAATTTTGAGAGGAGAACCCCATAAATGATCGAAAAAGGAGATTTTGATATAGACAGGATAGTCACCCCGAAAGAAACTCAGGCGGAAACAACTGACGATTTCGAGGTGAGCCTTAGACCTAAAACACTTGACGAGTATATCGGTCAGGAAAAGGTCAAGGAGAACCTGAAAATATATATACAAGCGGCAAAAAACAGGGGCGACAGCCTTGACCATGTTCTGCTTTACGGCCCGCCTGGTCTGGGCAAGACCACTCTTTCTGCCATAATCGCTCACGAAATGGGAGTGAATATCAGGATAACCTCAGGCCCTGCCATTGAAAAGCCGGGAGACCTTGCGGCACTTCTCACAAACCTTGAAAAAGGCGACGTGCTTTTTATAGACGAGATTCACCGCCTTTCAAGACAGGTGGAGGAAGTTCTTTATCCTGCCCTTGAAGATTATGCCTTGGATATAATCATGGGCAAAGGCCCTGCGGCAAGGTCTATAAGGATAGAGCTTAACAAGTTCACTCTTATAGGCGCGACCACAAGAGCAGGCTCGCTTTCTGCACCGCTGAGAGATCGTTTTGGCGTTATCCAGCGTTTGGAGCTTTACAATACAGAACAGCTTTCCGATATCGTAAAGCGTTCTGCAGTTTTGCTTGGTGTGGCTTGTGATGATGACGGTGCAGAGGAGATAGCGAAGCGTTCAAGGGGAACTCCAAGAATAGCAAACCGCTTTTTAAGGCGTGTGCGTGATTTTGCCGAAGTCATGGGCAACGGCAGGATAACCGCAGACATTGCAAAGATAGCCCTCAACAGAATGGACGTTGACAAGCTGGGACTTGACTCTCTCGACAAACGTCTGCTGACGATGATAATAAAAGGCTATGACGGCGGCCCCGTGGGACTTGAAACCCTTGCGGCGGCTATCGGCGAGGAGTCAGTCACCATTGAGGACGTTTGCGAGCCTTATCTTATGCAGTTAGGTTTCCTCTCAAAGACCCCAAGGGGACGTGTGGCGACACAGCTTGCTTATGATCATCTGGGATTTCTTAAAGATGGACAAACGCATCTTTGATTTAGTGAGGAATGCTTAATGAGGAATGAGGAGTGAGGAATGAGGAATTATGGTATCGCCTAGCGGCGATGAATTTCTTGTTCTGTAGGGGCGAACAGTGTTCGCCCGAATAGGACCCGCACTTTCTGTCTTGTTCTGTATTGGCGATTTTTGGTCGCCGTTACCGCACTTTTCTGTCTTTGATAAAAATTGTATCGGATAAATTTAATATGTGTGTTAATATAGAGTTTACATAAATAAAAAATAATATAGAGGTATGACCTCGAAAAGGAGCTAATTATTATGGGAAGATTATTTGGAACTGACGGCGCAAGAGGAGTAGCTATCACAGAGCTTACCTGTGAGCTTGCTATGCAGATAGGCAGAGCTGCCGCAATGGTACTCACGAAGGAAACAAACCATAAGGCTAAGATAATCATAGGCAAGGATACCCGTATCTCAGGCGACATTCTGGAGTCCGCACTGGTGGCTGGTATCTGCTCAGTTGGTGCAGACGCTCATATACTCGGTGTTGTTCCTACCCCTGCCGTTGCAATGCTTGTAAAGAAATACAACGCAGACGCAGGCGTTATGATATCCGCTTCACACAATTCTGTTGAGTTTAACGGCATAAAGCTTTTCTCTGGCACAGGCTTCAAGCTTTCTGACGAGATAGAAAACGAGATAGAAGCACTTATCCTGGACACACCTGAAAAGATAGAGCTTAAGGACGGCTGTGATATAGGTCACGTTTATTATGAAAAGGACGCAGCTTGGGATTATATCCGCTACGTTATGAAAACAGTTCAGACAGATTTCAACGGTATCCGTGTGGCTCTTGATTGTGCAAACGGCTCAGCGTCAGTTTGCGCACAGAGAATTTTCGAGGGACTTGGTGCTAAGTGCATAATGCTCAACGATAAGCCGGACGGAACGAATATAAATAAGGATTGCGGTTCAACACATATCGAGGGTCTGCAAAAGGCAGTTGTTGATAATCATTGCGATATCGGTCTTGCCTTTGACGGCGACGCTGACAGATGTCTTGCAGTTGACGAAAAGGGCGAGCTTATCGACGGTGACAAGATACTGGCTATCTTTTCAAAATATATGAAGAGCATGGGCATACTCAAAAACAACACCTGCGTTGTTACAGTTATGACAAACCTCGGCTTCTTCAAGTATGCAAAGGCAAACGGCATCGTTGCCGCTACCACAAAGGTGGGCGACAGATACGTTCTTGAAGAAATGCTCAAGGGCGGTTATAATATAGGCGGTGAGCAGTCAGGTCATATAATCCTTCTTGACTATGCAAACACAGGCGACGGTGAGCTGACAGGTACAAAGCTTCTGACAGTCCTCAAATGTACAGGCGAAAAGGCAAGCGAGCTTGCTTCCTGCATGGAGTGCTACCCACAGGTGCTTGTGAACGTTAAGATAACAGCAGACAAAAAGGGTATGTGGGATAAAGTCCCTGAGATAACAGACGCTATAAAGATGTATTCCGAAAAGCTTGGTGACGAGGGCAGGATACTTGTCCGTGAGTCAGGCACAGAGCCTCTCGTTCGTGTTATGATAGAGGGCAAGAGAACAGGCATAATCACAGAATATGCACACAAGATAGCGGAGCTTATCGAAAAAATGTAAGGTGATATTTTGAAAATAGCTTTGATAAATGGTCAAAACCATAAAGGCTCTACATATCATATAGGCAGAATGTTAGCCGATAAACTTGGCGGCGAGGTGACAGAGTTCTTCCTGCCGAGAGATTTCGGAGAGTTTTGCTGCGGCTGTACCAATTGCTTTATGAAAGGCGAAGAAAAGTGTCCTCACTATGAGAAGCTCGACCCTATCACCAAAGCGGTGGACGATGCAGATGTGCTGATACTTACTTCCCCTGTGTATGTCTACCACTGCACAGGCTCGATGAAAGCATGGCTCGACCATTACGGCTGGCGCTGGATAGTCCATAGACCTGAGGAGAAAATGTTCTCAAAGCGTGCTGTGGTCATATCCACAACCGCAGGTGCAGGTATGAAAAACACTAACAAAGATATGGCGGATAGCTTGTCATTCTGGGGAGTGCCTAAGATATATAAGATAGGCTTCGGCATACACTCAACGAGCTGGAGCAAGGTTTCAGACAAAATGCTTGCGAAGATCGAGAAAAAGACCGACAGCATTGCCGCAAAGCTTAAAAGCGACAGCTTTGAGCCAAAGGTCAGTGCTAAGGGCAGAATGTTTTTCACCATTTTCCACTTTGCAAACAAAAAGGGCTGGAACCCTGCTGACAGTGCATATTGGCAGGCAAAGGGCTGGACGGAAAATAAAAGGCCGTGGAAAAAGTAAATTTTATATAAGGATAGAATTATGAGAATTGCAGAAAACTGGAAAGACTATAAGATAATAGATACTTCAAGCGGCGATAAGCTTGAAAGCTGGGGCGGAAAGGTGCTTGTAAGACCTGACCCTCAGATAATCTGGAAGTCACCGAAGCGTTCTGACCTTTGGACAAAGGCAGACGGCATTTATCACCGTTCCTCAAAGGGAGGCGGCGAATGGGAATACAGAAAGCGCCTGCCTGAAAGCTGGAACATAGGCTATAAGAATTTGAAGTTTATAATCAGACCAACGGGCTTCAAGCACACAGGTCTTTTCCCTGAACAGGCTGTGAACTGGGACTTCATGGCTGACAAAATAAGAAACGCAGGCAGAGAGATAAAGGTGTTAAACCTCTTTGCATACACAGGCGGAGCTACCCTTGCCTGTGCCGAAGCAGGTGCAAGCGTTTCACACGTTGACGCATCAAAGGGCATGGTGCAGTGGGCAAGAGAGAATGCCACTGTGTCAGGGCTTTCCGATAAGCCTATTCGCTGGCTTGTAGACGATTGCGAAAAGTTCGTTCAGCGTGAGATACGCCGAGGCAAGACCTATGACGCTATCGTTATGGATCCTCCGTCCTACGGCAGAGGACCTGGCGGAGAGATATGGAAGCTTGAAGATTGTATCTATGACCTTGTAAAGACCTGCTCAGGCGTTTTGAGCGACGAGCCGCTTTTCTTTCTGCTCAACAGCTATACCACAGGACTTTCACCCTCAGTTATGGCATATATCCTGAGAGATGTCCTCGGAACGAGGTTTGGCGGAAACGTCACGGCTGATGAGATAGGATTGCCGGTGGAGGCAACAGGTGGTGTGCTTCCATGCGGTTCAACGGCAATTTGGCAGAAATAGCTTTGCTATAGTAAGGAATGGTGTTCACATGAAATATACTGAGAATTATGTTTATATGTACGGCCAAATGATCTCCACCTGTTCGTTTCTTCTTGACGGTGATTTTCCAAAGGCAGACGGAACGGCAGAGATAAAGGAAAAGTATCACCTTGTCGGTGGTGAGACCGGAACAGCGGCGGCTGTTCTTTGCAGTCTGAATGTGCCTGTAAAGCTTGGGGGTACTCACCTTGGAAGCGGCAATGAAAAGCTTATAAAGGATTATTTTGCAGACAAGACTGCTGACCTTTCGGAGCTTGTTACAGAGGGTTTCGAGGGCGTGACCGACTATGTTATCATAGATAAAAATACACGCACCTGTTTTGGCGAGTGGGATAAGCTTTATTCACGTCCGGAGCCTTTTTATGAACAGCCTTCGGAGAAGTCAGTGAAAAATTCAGCCTGCGTTGCGGCTGACCCTTATTTTGGTGATAAGATAGCTGAGTATTGCGTAAAATATGGCAAGAAATACGTTACGATAGATTGTGCCTATGACAGCTATATACATAAGCATTGTGCAGTAAATTGCATATCTCATCAGCACCTTGATGAATATTATCCAGATAAAAGCTATGACGAGCTTTTCAGGCTTTATACAGATAATACAGACGGGCTTGTGATATTTACCCTTGGTGAAAAGGGTGCGATGTATGGCAGAAAGGGTGCTGTGCCAAAGATGTGCCCTGCATTTAAAGTAGACGTAGTGTCAACACTTGGCGCAGGGGACAGCTTTAAGGCGGGCGCTGTATATGGGCTTTATAAAGGTCTTGATGACGATACATTGGTGAAAACAGCCTGTGCTGTGGCAGGTGCGGCGGTGGAAAAGTTCCCTATCGCACTTTATCCGCCAACAGTAAAAGATATTGAAAAGCTTATGGGCAATATGTAGGGGCAAACAGCGTTCGCATACCCATATATTATAATAAGGTATAAACCAAAATTTCAGACAGGAGGAAAGGTTATGTCTTTTGATTTTGATGAACTTAAACACAAGGCAGGAAATATGCTTGAAAAGGGCAAAGAAAAAGCTCACGAGGCTGCTGAAAGTGAAAAGGGGCAGAAGATAAAGAGCAAAGCAGGAGAGCTGTTTGAAAAGGGAAAGGAAAAAGCCCACGAGTTCGCAGAGAGCGAAACGGGCAAAAAGGTAAAGAACAAGGCTGAAAAGCTCCTTGATAAAGGAATAGACAAAGCCGAAAATGTTTACGAAAAGCATAAGGAAAGAAAGGCTGAACAGAAAGAACAGCCTGAAGATAAGGAATAAACTAAATTTGGTAAGGAAAGTGAAATGAGCAGTTTTATTGAAATAAAGGATCTGCACTTTTCCTATGTGAACGACCTTGAAGACCCACCTGTTAAAACGGAGGTGCTTAAAGGCATAAATCTGAACATAGAAAAAGGCGAGTTTGTGGCAGTGCTTGGTCATAACGGCTCAGGCAAATCTACACTTGCAAAGTGCATAAACGCTATAAATCTTCCTGAGTCGGGGGCTGTCTATGTGAACGGCATGGACACTTTGGACGAAAATAACCTCCTGCCTATAAGAGAAAAGGTGGGCATGGTATTCCAAAACCCTGATAACCAGATAGTTGCAACTATCGTGGAGGAGGACGTGGCTTTCGCCCTTGAAAATATGGGCGTCGAGCCGAATGAGATACGCAGGCGTGTTGACGAGGCTCTTAAAACCGTCGGTATGTATGAATACAGACTTCATGCACCTCATAAGCTTTCAGGCGGACAGAAACAGCGTGTGGCTATCGCTGGAATAATCGCAATGAAACCTGATTGCATACTTCTTGACGAGCCTACCGCCATGCTCGATCCTCACGGCAGGGACGAGGTAATGAAAACTGTCAAAATGCTCAACGAGCAGGGCGTTACTATCGTGCTTATCACCCATTATATGGAGGAAGCCGCACAAGCGCAGCGTGTTGTTGTAATAGACGGTGGCGAGGTCATAATGGATAACGTTCCGAAGAAGATATTCTCAAATGTGGAAACCATGAAAAATCTGGGACTTGACGTGCCGCAGGTGACAGAGCTTTGCTGGGAGCTTAAAAGGGCAGGCTATGACATCTCCACCGAGATAATCCACGAGGACGAATGCGTTCAGAAGCTTTATGAAATGCTTAAGTGATAGGGAGTAACAATGGCAGTAATTAAAACGGAAAACTTGACTTATGTTTACGGCGAGGGTACGCCCTTTCGCAAAACAGCCGTAGACAATGTTAATATAGAGATAAATGACGGCGAAATGGTGGGTATAATAGGACATACAGGCTCAGGTAAATCTACCCTTATCCAGCATTTCAACGGTCTTTTGAAGCCCACGAGCGGAAGCGTCTATATAGACGGAGAAAGGCTGTGGGACGATAAATCAAGGCTTCGCCCTATAAGATTTAAGGTGGGTCTTGTGTTTCAGTATCCTGAGTATCAGCTCTTTGAGGAGACCTGTTATAAGGATATCGCATTCGGACCTAAGAATATGGGTATCAAGGAAGAGCAGATAGACAAGTATGTCAAAGAAGCCGCAAGAATGGTAGGGCTAAGCCCTGAGATACTTGACAAATCGCCTTTCGAGCTTTCAGGCGGACAGAAAAGGCGTGTGGCTATAGCAGGCGTTATGGCAATGAATCCAAAGGTGCTTATCCTTGATGAACCTGCTTCGGGTCTTGACCCAAAGGGCAGAGAGCAGATTCTTGGTCTTATAAGAGAGTATCATGAGCAGATGAAAAATACTGTTTTGCTGGTATCCCACTCTATGGAAGATATCGCAAAGAACGTTTCAAAGATACTCGTCATGAACGAGTCAAAGCTGTTTTGCTATGACGATACAGTAAAGGTGTTTCACCGCTCTGAGGAGCTTGTGTCAATGGGGCTTGCAGTGCCACAGATAACAAGAGTTATAAACAGGCTCAAAGCCATGGGCATAGATATTAAGGATGATGTGTATACAGTTGGCTATGCGAAAAAGGTCATCCTTGAAATGCTGGAGCAGAAAAAGAATAAGTAAGCAGCGGACTGCCTTTGACCCATATGAGCAGAGAGCAGGACTGTGTAAGTTGAGATAGAAAATTGGAGGAATATACCTTGATAAAGGATATTACTATAGGACAGTATTTTCCTGGAAATTCTGTCATTCACCGAATGGACGCACGAATAAAGATAATAATGACGGCGGTTTTCATAGTAATGCTTTTCGCCGCAAACAGCGTGTGGGGACTTCTTGTGGGCATAGCTTTTACTATTCTCACTTTTATCATATCGAAAATACCTGGCAAACTAATGCTAAAAAGCTTGAAACCTATCGTGCCGATAATAATATTCACGGCGATACTCAATCTGCTTTTTATCAGAACGGGCAAAGCCTATTTTGAGTGGAAATTTCTCAAGATAACCGATGAAGGCGTTGACACGGCAGTGTTCATGATGATAAGGATAATCTGCCTTATTGTCGGCACTTCGCTTCTTACCTACACCACCTCGCCTATCGACCTGACAGACGCTATCGAAAGATTGCTTTCACCGCTGAAAAAGATAAAAGTGCCTGTCCATGAGCTTGCAATGATGATGACTATTGCCCTGAGATTTATCCCTACCCTTATCGAGGAAACAGATAAGATAATGTCAGCACAGAAAGCAAGAGGAGCGGATATGGAAACAGGCTCACTCATTCAGAAAGCCAAAGCCCTTATCCCAGTGCTGATACCGCTTTTTGTGGCATCGTTCAGACACGCTGAGGAGCTTGCTCTCGCAATGGAGTGCCGTTGTTATCACGGCGGAGAGGGCAGAACAAGAATGAAACAGCTCCATATGAGCATAGTCGACCTCTACGGCTCGATATTCTGCGTGCTGTTCCTTGCAGGCGTTATCGTCATAAATATAGTTCTTTAGGAGGGGTATTATGAGCAGTGTTTTTAAAGATATGGATCAGGACGACAGACTTGACACTTTGGAAAGAAAAGTCAAGAAACTTGAGAGAAATGCAAATGGGGGAAATAAAATGTCAGGCATTATAAAAGAACTTATCGGCAGAGAATGTACCATTGACGGCGACGGGATTTATGGTCATAGCTGTACTATTCTTGACGCAGACGACGAGTGGGTAAAGCTTATCGTCCACGAAAAGAAAAGCGACAGCACCATGATAGTAAGACTTGACAATATAGATTCCATAACACTCGACTAAAGAAACGGGATATACTCATGACAAATTTCAGGATAATACTTGCCTATAACGGCACAGCCTATCATGGGTGGCAAAGGCAGAACAATGCCATTGCCGTTCAGCAGGTGCTTGAAGAAGCTATCCTCTCGCTGACGGGACAGACAGTCACAGTGAACGGCTGTTCACGAACAGATGCAGGAGTACACGCAAGAAGATTTTGTGCAAGCTTTCTTATAGAGTCCACAATAACCTGCCGTGGCATAGTTTTCGGTCTTAATTCAAAGCTGCCGGACGATATCTCAGTGCTGGAGTGCGAAAAAGTCCCCCTTGATTTTCACGCAAGATATATGTGCAGCGGCAAGGAGTATGAGTATATTATACATAACAGCGAGATAAAAAATCCTTTTTATAAAGATACAGCCTACCGCAGTTGGTTTCCAATAGACGAAAAAAAGCTCGATAAAGCGGCACAGGATTTTGTGGGAACGCACGATTTCAAAGCCATGTGTTCCACCGATTGCACAAAGGAGAATACAGTTAGGACTATATTTTCTTTCCATGTAAGACGTGAGGGCGAGCTTGTGATATTCACAGTTTCGGGAGACGGCTTTCTGTACAATATGGTAAGGATAATGGTAGGCACGCTTATTTTTATAAATGAGGGCAAGATAGGAGAAACTCAAATACCCGATATACTTGCGTCAAAGGACAGAACAAGAGGCGGAAAGACCGTTCCGCCGCAGGGATTGTATCTTAACGAAGTATATTATGATAAAGATAAAGGATCTGAACAAGGTGAATGATAAAAGATCAAAGAGCAGGCGGAGAAAGAAAAATCCGCCTACCAAAGAAGAAAAAACAATAAGAATAACCAAGCAGACGGATTTTGTTCAGCGTGACGAGTTTCACGGTGCAGAAGAGCCTATGCCGAACGTTACTTTCAGAGAGATAAAGCGTCAAAAAAAGGCGGCTCAGAAAGCGGCGGAACGTGAGCAGGAAGAACAGCTCCGAAAAGAAGCGGAAGAAGCCGAGGAGTCACGAAGCAGAATAGAGCTGACGAACACCGAGGATAAAGCCGATGAGGAAAAGCCTGAAAAAGCTGATGAAAGCAAGATAACAGTATCAGGCGGTGAAAATAAAGAGCAGGCTTCAGAAAGCAAAGAGGAAAAATCCGAGCATAAAAGCAGAAAAGAGAAAAAGGCTGAGAAAGCCGAGAGGTCTGACGAGGAGATATCCAACGTCACCGATATAAGAGCTGCAAGAAAGAAAGAGAAAAACAAAAAGCTCTATAAAAAGATAGCCGCCATAGCAGTGGTGGTCGCTTTCGGAGTTGGCGTTTACGCTTCAAGAGGAGTGTGGGTGCCGAAGCTTGAGGGCATTTTGGACAGACCTCATGCCACTATAGTAAACGACGGCAAAAAGCAAAGCGGAAATTTCCCGCTGACCTTTGATGAAAGCTCCGTTAACGTTATAAAACAGCTTTCCGACGGTATAGTTCGAGTTGACGACAGGAACATTGCTTTTTATGACGAGTCTGGCAATAAGATATCGGATAATTCTCACAACTTTGCAAACCCTGTTGTAAGAACATCTGGAAAGCGTGTGCTTGTTTACGATAACGGTGGAAATTCTTTCAGAGTGCTGAATAAAAAGGGCGAGCTGCTCTCAAAGGATATAGACCAGTCTATACTTTTGGCGGAGATAGCCCCTGACAGCACAGTTGCAGTGGTCACCCAGACTGAGAAATATGCCGCAGTGCTGACAGTTTATGACTCCTCGGGAGCGGAGATATATCAGTGGTCAAGCTCACGAAGAATACTTGATATAAGCTTTGATAAGGACGGAAGCGGCTGTTGTATCTCAACATTTTCCAGCAGTGGCGGAGCGTTACGCTCGGTCATCTATTATGTGACCTTTGACAGCACAGAGGAGAAGATGAAGAGCGAACAGCTTGAAACTCTCGCAGTTGCCGTCCAGCGAAACGATAACGGCGATTATTGGGTAGTGGGCGATACCTGCTTCTACAAGCTTGACAGCAATGGTAAAATACTTATGCAGTATGAATATCCTGAGGAGCTTTCAGACTATGCCCTGACAGATACCACTGCCGCAGTAGCATTTGACGGCATACAGCGTAAAACAGGAACTCTTGCAGTGTTCCGTTCGGACTCTGACGGAGATAAGCCTGATAGCGTTGTTTATACTCAAAGTGGCAAGCCTAAGAAAATGACCGCAGAGAACAAGAAGGTGATCCTTCTCGGCGAGGATAATATAGAAGCCTATGACAGTGCAGGAAATCTACTTGCAACAGCGGCAGTGTCCTCTGAGTATCTTGACTTTGTTTACCTCAACGATAGCGTTTATTTCCTAGGTCTGCATGAGATAAACAAAATAGCTTTCGAGACCTGACGAAAGGCAGGAAAATATGGCATATTTTTTTGACGGAGCAGTTATAATGATCCTTATCGTGACCGCTCTGACAGGATACTGTAAGGGCTTTGTGAGATATGTCATCACAATGCTCGGAACAGTGGCAGCCGTTCTTGTGGCTTTTCTTATAGCCAATATGTCGGCTGAAAATGTATATAACAAATATTTCAAAACACAGCTTATAACGAGCCTTGAAAACGCTGCTGAACAGACGGATCTTTCAAAGCTTGTGAGCAATGAACTGAAAAACGAGGGCGTTGATATCGACCTTTCAGATGAGGAGATAAAAAACGTCCTGTCAGGGGCGGGCACTCTTGCGGAGAATACCGAAAAGCTACTTGTTTCAAAGGGAACAGACCTTGATACTGCTCAGCAAAAGGGCGAGGAGCTTTCAGAGTATATCCACAGCGTTATGCCCCAAAAGCTCAGCGAAAAGCTGGAGGGTAATAAGCTTGGAAAAAGTCTGTCTAAGGCGGTGAAGTTCACTTCCGAGCAGATAGACGAAGCCGTCAAGGCTCTCTCTGAGGGTGGCAGAACTGGTGCTGAGTATCTGGAAAAGAACATTTTCCGACCGATCGCCCTGACTTTTATAAGGCTTTGCGTGTTCATGACGGTGTATGTGCTTATGGAGATAGTCATAAGGCTTATCCTGCGTCTGTCGGGAGTTTTTACCCGAATGGCAGGTCTGACAGCGGCAAACCGTTTCGCAGGCATGGCGCTTGGTCTTTGTAAAGGCGGTCTGTATCTGGTGTTGATAGCCTTTATGGTCTGCACTGTGATAAATGCCACCGAGAACAAGCTTCCAAAGTTCAACAGCGCTGTTTTTGAAAATACCTATCTGTTCAGTTACTTCTTTGATATTCTGTATAAATGATTACCGTAAGGTGTATCAGTAAGGAAAGGAGCAAATAAAAATGTTAATGTGTTCAAGATGTAAAAAGCGTCCTGCTGTGGTGTTCATCTCACAGATGAACGCCAAAGACCCTCAGCACAAGAAGAACGAGGGACTTTGCCTTGTTTGTGCCAAGGAGCTTGGCATTTCGCAGGTGGACGATTATATGAAGGCAATGGGCATCTCAGACGATGACCTTGAAGCAATGTCAAATCAGCTTATGGAGGCTTCCGATGGGGACGATTTTGAGCCGGGCGGAACGAACTTCCTGAGCAATCTTTTCGGCGGTGACGCAGCCAATCTTTTCAGCAACCTCGCAGGAGGTATGCCTAAAGCCACCGATGAGGGCGGAGATAAAAATCCAAAGGATAAAAAGAAAAAGCTAAAATTTCTCAACAACTATTGCACAAATCTTACTCAGAAAGCAAGAGAGGGCAAGCTTGATAACGTTGTGGGCAGAGATAAGGAAATATCAAGAGTTATCCATATCCTGTCAAGACGTCAGAAGAACAACCCATGCCTTATAGGCGAACCTGGCGTTGGTAAAACAGCCATTGCCGAGGGTATCGCACAGAGGATAGTTGGCGGAGATGTGCCGTTTCATATCAAGGATAAGGAGCTTTACCTCCTCGACCTTACCGCACTTGTTGCAGGCACTCAGTTCAGAGGACAGTTCGAGAGCCGTTGCAAAGGACTTGTAGAGGAAGTAAAAGAGCAGGGCAATGTTATCCTCTTTATAGACGAGGTGCATACCCTTGTTGGCACAGGCGATAACGAGGGAACGATGAACGCAGCTAATATCCTGAAACCGTCCCTTTCAAGAGGCGAGATACAGGTAATAGGCGCAACGACTTTCAAGGAGTACAGAAAGTATATCGAAAAGGACTCTGCACTTGAAAGACGTTTCCAGCCTGTAACAGTTTCCGAGCCGACAGTTGAGGACACAATCACAGTCCTCAAAGGCATAAAGCAGTATTACGAGAATTTCCATAGAGTAAAGATATCAGACGATATGCTCAGAGAGTGTGCAGTGCTTTCTGAAAGATATATCAACGACAGATTTCTCCCTGACAAGGCGATAGAT
This sequence comes from Ruminococcus sp. RTP21359st1_H3_RTP21359_211015, assembly GCF_040909065.1. Taxonomy (NCBI): domain Bacteria; kingdom Bacillati; phylum Bacillota; class Clostridia; order Eubacteriales; family Oscillospiraceae; genus Ruminococcus; species Ruminococcus sp. RTP21359st1_H3_RTP21359_211015. The sequence continues at coordinate 112,564 of NZ_JBDGDD010000004.1, read as the reverse complement.
CTTCTTGATGAAGCCTGCGCCTGCACAAGTATCAGAACACCTGAGATAGAGGAGTTCGACGCACTTAACGAGGAACTTAAAAAGCATGAAAAGCTCGTTGAGGATTACGAGCAGAAGTCAGACCCTGACTATGAGATAATCGCAAAGGAAAAGGGCGAGATACTCAGGATACAGAACAGACTCAAAGAAGTGGAAGAAACTCTTAAAAACGTTCAGGTCACAGAAGAAGATATATCAAAGGTAATAGAGCTTTGGACAGGTATCCCTGCCAATAAGATAGCTCAGACCGAGTATGATAAGATAAAGCATCTTAAAGAAGCCCTTTCAAAGCGTGTTATCGGCCAGGACGAAGCCGTTGATAAGGTCGCAAAGGCAATAAAGCGTACAAGGGTTCAGCTTTCAAAACGTCGCAGACCGGCTTCATTTATTTTCGTCGGCCCAACAGGTGTAGGAAAGACCGAGCTTGTGAAAGTCCTTGGAGAAGAGCTTTTTGACGCCACCGAGCCGCTTATCAGAGTTGACATGACCGAGTATATGGAGAAGCACTCAGTATCAAAGCTTATCGGCTCACCTCCGGGATATGTAGGCTTTGATGAAGCAGGTCAGCTTACCGAAAAGGTGCGCCGCAGACCATATTCAGTGGTACTTTTTGACGAGATAGAAAAGGCTCACCCTGACGTTATGAACATACTTCTCCAGATACTTGACGAGGGACGTATCAACGATTCACAGGGCAGAAGCGTTTCATTTGAGAACACAGTTATCGTCATGACATCAAACGCAGGTTCGACTGATAGAGATACAGGTGTGGGTTTCAATAAGACTGACAGCGATATCGCCAAGGATAAAGCAATGAAAGCACTGAGAGATTTCCTGAGACCTGAGTTTCTTGGAAGAATAGACGAGATAGTTGTGTTCAATCCGCTCACAGAGGAGAATTACGCAGGCATAGCAGGTCTTATGCTTGACGAGATGAAGTCGCCGCTGGAGGAGAAACATATCAGCCTGAGATATACAGATGAAGCTCTGAAAACTATTGCACATAAGGCATACGGTCAGAAGCTTGGTGCAAGAGATATCCGCCGTGTCATAAGAAACGAGGTGGAGGATAAGATAGCCGAACTGCTTATAGACAAGGGCGAGGGAGCAGTGTCCGCCGTGGCAATATCCGCTGACAACGGAGAGATAAAGGTGGACGCACTTTAAAAGCCTAAAGTTATAAAATCAGGGTAAAAATTATAAAAAAATACTTGATTTTTATGACGGTATGTTATATAATAAAGGTAAGGTTGTTAGTTTTTTAACAACGTGAATTAAAAAATTAAATTGAGAGGTGTCTTTAAAATGGCAGGTTTAAACAAAGTTACTGTTGATGACATTAATGTAAAGGGCAAAAAGGTACTCGTAAGAGTTGACTTTAACGTTCCTCTTAAGGACGGCGTTATTACAAACGATAACAGAATAACAGCTGCTCTCCCAACTATCAAGAAGCTGGTAGCTGACGGCGGCAAGGTAGTTCTGTGTTCACATCTTGGCAAGCCAAAGAACGGCCCAGAGGCTAAGTTCTCACTTGCTCCTGCTGCTGCAAGACTTGCAGAGCTTCTTCCTGAAACAAAGGTAACATTCGCTGCTGACGATACAGTAGTTGGCGACAACGCTAAGAAGGCAGTTGCTGAAATGGCTGACGGTGATATCGTTGTTCTTGAGAACACAAGATTCAGAGGCGCAGAGGAAACAAAGAACGGCGAAGGCTTCGCTAAGGAACTTGCTGACCTCGTTGACGACGAAGTATTCGTAATGGACGCTTTCGGTTCTGCACACAGAGCTCATGCTTCTACAGCAGGCGTTACAAAGTTTGTTAAGGAAACAGCAGTTGGTTATCTCATGCAGAAGGAGATCAACTATCTCGGAAATGCAGTTGAAACACCTGTTAGACCATTCGTTGCTATTCTCGGCGGCGCAAAGGTAGCAGATAAGCTCAACGTTATCTCAAACCTCCTCGAGAAGTGCGATACACTTATCATCGGTGGCGGTATGGCATATACATTCCTTAAGGCACAGGGCAAGGAAGTTGGTCTTTCCCTCGTTGACGATACAAAGATCGACTACTGCAAGGAAATGATGGCAAAGGCTGAAAAGCTCGGCAAGAAGCTTCTTCTCCCTATCGACACAACAGTTGCAGCAGGTTTCCCTGATCCAATCGACGCTCCTATCGACGTAGAAGTTGTTGATTCTGACAAGATCCCAGCTGACAAGGAAGGCCTTGATATCGGCACAAAGACACAGGCTCTCTTCGGCGAGGCTGTTAAGTCTGCAAAGACAGTTGTTTGGAACGGTCCTATGGGCGTGTTCGAGAACCCAACACTTGCAAAGGGTACTATCGCAGTTGCAAAGGCACTTGCTGAAACAGACGCTACAACTATCATCGGCGGCGGCGACTCAGCAGCAGCAGTTATCCAGCTTGGCTTTGCTGATAAGATGTCACACATCTCAACAGGCGGCGGAGCTTCACTTGAATACCTCGAGGGCAAGGTCCTCCCAGGTATCGACGTAATCGCTGACAAGTAATATATCTTACTAGGCTATAAGCTAGGGGCAGGCAAGTTTTGCCTGTCCCTTTTTTATGCAGAAATCGAGGTAGTAAAAATGAATGAAATAACACTACTTGCAAAAAGCGGATTAGGCTGGCAGGGCATAGGCGGAACAATTCTTCTGCTCACAGGCATTGGACTTATCTATTTCGGTATCAAAGTTTTGCAGGGTTATCGCTTTTTTCCTGAGCAGGAATATAATATCCCTGAGGAGGATCACTACGAACCAACTCAGGCAAAAGCCTTGCAGAAAGTCAAGACCACAATGCCTGACTTCAACGGCGGCGAGGACAGAGTTTTTACCGAGTGGAAAATCGGCTATACCATTGACGGCGAGAAATATACACAAATAGTTACAGACAACGGCTATGAAAAGGGCGACATGATAGACATAAAGTATAACCCCGCAAACCCACAGGAATTTTACCTTGACGATGAAAAATCAAAGGTAGAAGTCACTGAGGAGGAAAAGGAAGCCGAGGAAAAAGAGGAGAAAACGCCTTTCGGCTATGCGGCTATCGCTATTGGAGTCCTGCTTGGCGTTTTCGGTGTCGTTATGCTTATAGACAAGCTGTAAAAAACAGATAAAATAAGTCCAAGCCTTTGTTAATTAGTTGACAAATACGAGTGAATGTTGTATAATAAACTTGGAAAACTAGCAGGAGCAGTTTTTCTGTTCCCTATAAAAAATAAAGGAGTTTTTTATCATGAAAAAAGCTGTAAGAAAAGCAATTATTGCAGGAAACTGGAAAATGAACAAGACAAGACCTGAGGCTAAGGAGCTTCTCGAAGCTATCAAGCCACTTGTTGCAAACGCTGAGGGCAAGGTAGAAGTTATCGCTTGCGTACCTTTCACAAACCTTGAAACTGCTATCAACGCAACAGCAGGCTCAAACGTAAAGATCGGTGCAGAGAACGTTCACTTTGAGAAGAGCGGTGCTTTCACAGGCGAGATCTCAGCAGATATGCTCGTTGAGCTTGGCGTTGAGTACGTTGTTATCGGTCACTCTGAGAGAAGACAGTATTTCGGTGAAACAGACGAAACAGTAAACAAGAGAACAAAGGCAGCTCTTGCAGCTGGTCTTAAGCCTATCGTTTGCGTTGGCGAGCTACTCTGGGAGCGTGAGTGCAACATCACAGAGGAAGTTATTGCAAGACAGGTAAAGCTTGATTTCTTCGGCGTATCAGCAGAGGACGTTAAGAAGTCTGTTATCGCTTACGAGCCAGTTTGGGCTATCGGCACAGGCAAGACAGCTACAGCAGATCAGGCAGAGGAAGTTTGCGCATTCATCAGATCAACACTTGCTAAGATCTATGACGAGGCTACAGCAGAGGCAGTTACAATTCAGTACGGCGGCTCAATGAACGCTAAGAACTGCGCAGAGCTTCTTTCTAAGGAGAACGTAGACGGCGGTCTTATCGGCGGTGCTTCACTGAAGGCTGCTGACTTCAACACTATCGTTCAGGCAGCTGTTGAGGGCTAATTAACAGACGGATATCTAGGGGTAAAATATCATTCGTCACAAGAACAAACAAATAAAAAGTTCCGCAGGGGACGGCTGCGGCTGCCCCTGCGATTTTTTTGAAAGGACTAAGAAATATGTCAAAGAAACCCATAGCACTTATCATTATGGACGGCTTCGGCTATAATCACAAGGATTACGGCAACGCTATCAGAGCTGCCAAAACACCTAATATCGACAGACTTCTTGCCAACTATCCGCACACTCTTATCGGCGCAAGCGGCATGGACGTTGGACTTCCTGAGGGACAGATGGGTAACTCAGAGGTAGGCCATACAAATATCGGTGCAGGAAGAATAGTTTATCAGGAGCTTACAAGAATTACAAAGTCTATCAAGGACGGCGAATTCTTCTCAAATGAAGCTTTCACAGCAGCCGTTGAGAACTGCAAGAAGAATGACAGCGCACTCCACCTGTTCGGACTTCTTTCAAACGGCGGCGTTCATTCACATAATTCACACCTCTATGGCCTTTTGGAGCTTGCTAAGAAAGCAGGTCTTACAAAGGTATACGTTCATTGCTTCATGGACGGCAGAGATGTTCCTCCTACAAGTGGTGTTGACTTCGTAGCTGAGCTTGAAGAAAAGCTCAAGGAAATTGGTGTCGGCAAGATAGCAACAGTAATGGGACGTTACTATGCAATGGACAGAGATAACCGTTGGGAGCGTGTAGGCAAGGCTTATGACGCAATGGTGTACGGCGAGGGCAATAAGGCTGATAACGCAGTTGACGCTATCAAGGCTTCCTATGCCGCTGACGTTACAGACGAGTTCGTTGTTCCTACAGTTATCGATGAGAACGGCAAGATATCCGCAAACGACAGCGTTATCTTCTTCAACTTCCGTCCTGACAGAGCAAGAGAGATAACAAGAACTCTCGTTGACGATGATTTCACAGGCTTTGAGAGAAGAAACGGCAGATTCCCACTTTACTATGTCTGCATGACACAGTATGACGCAACAATGCCAAACGTTGACGTTGCATTCAAGCCAGCAAGCCTTGAAAATACTTTCGGCGAGTATATCGCAAAGAAGGGTCTTTCACAGCTTAGAATTGCCGAAACAGAGAAGTATGCACACGTTACATTCTTCTTCAACGGCGGTGTAGAAGCTCCTTTTGAGAACGAGGACAGAGCCCTCATCAATTCACCAAAGGTAGCAACTTATGACCTCCAGCCTGAAATGAGCGCATATCTTGTTTGCGACGAAGTTCTCAAGAGAATAGAGTCTGACAAGTATGACGCAATTATCCTCAACTATGCAAACTGCGATATGGTAGGTCACACAGGCGTGTTCGACGCAGCCGTAGCAGCAGTAGAAGCAGTTGACGAGTGCGTAGGCAAAACGGTTGACGCAGTTCTTGCAAAGGGCGGTATAGCACTTATCACAGCAGACCATGGCAACGCAGATAAGATGATGGAAGAGGACGGCTCTCCATTCACAGCCCACACAACCAACCTTGTACCTCTTATTATCGCAGGCGCAGGCAATGTTCTTATCAGAGAGGGCGGCGTTCTTGCTGACCTTTCACCAACAATGCTCAAACTCATGGGTCTGGAGCAGCCAAAGGAAATGACAGGTAAGTCTATCATCAAGGACTAATTTTCATAAAATAATCAAGGCAGTACCGAGAAAATCGGCACTGCCTTTTTTGTATCCCATCTATTCACTTGCTCTGTATATTGCCCAAACCCTATTTCAGCGGGTCAAGCCCTTTAGCCATTATGCAGTAGGTACTGCCGTATGGGTTCGGTATGGGTGGCATTCTGCTCACATGGAACTCTTTCGGCAAACCACGGCTGTCACATGGGAAACTCATGGTCACACAAGTGCCTTTGCCGATCTCGCTGCGATAACTTAGTTCACCGTCAAAACGGTCGCAAAAGCATTTTGCCAGTGCAAGCCCCAACGCCTCGCTGCTACTGTATTTCTGGAATGTGCCAAAGGGCGTGATAGCCGCCTGCCATACATCATCTGTCATGCCGTTGCCATTATCATTTACTGACAGTATTATCCTGTCGTCCTCAGTTTTTAGGATAAGCTCCACCTGCCGCTGTTCCTTGCCATTGTACATATATGCGTTCACAAGCAGATTTACAAGCACATTTTTAATAAGGCTTTTGTTTGTTTCAAAATAAATGCACGGGTCAATGGAGTATCTGAAAATACAGCCGTCCTCCTCCAGCAAATTGCCTTCTTCGTCGCATACCTCACCGCATATGTCTGATAGGCTCTGATATTCAGTTGTGAAATTGCCGCTGAAATATTTTGCAAGTTCTGTCATGTTCACCGTTGCGGAAAATGTCTTCAGTATACGAAGCCTTGCCTCATGGTCAAAATGCTCATATTCAGTGCCGGCTTTTGAAGAGAAGGAATTCTTTTGGCTGTCAAGCATCGCTAACATTTTAGAAAGCTCCATCCTTATGTTGCCGAGAAAATTCGATTTGAAGCGTAAATATCCAGACTTGTCCGAAAGACGTTCTATGTCCATGCAGGAGTAATAGTGTATGAGATAATTCGTTATAATGCCATTATCTCTCAGTGGTTCAAAACGCATTGCCGCCGAGTCTGCAAACCTGCCCTTATATTCAAAGGTAGCTGTCTTTTCAACAGGCAGAATGAAAGTGTTTTCCGGAGTATCGCATAAAGCAGAAATATCTATAACATCAGGCAGATCACCATGATTTTTCCAAATGACATTAAGCTCAGCGTCAGTGAGGATAATGTTTTCCTCAGACTGAGCGTATATCTCTTTCACAGAAGATGTCAGTTCCACTTTGTTAGCCTGCCTTTCATAAAGATCTCATGTAAATATTATAACCTAAACTGTCGGGGTAGTCAATAAAAAATCATCAATATTTGATCATATTTTAAAGAATTTAGCAGTGCTTTGACGGATCAAGACTCAGATGGCTTTGGGGTGAAGTTTTAAGGCAATACCGCACAAAGATTGTGCGGTATTGCCTTAAAGAAAAAAAGTTCTAAGTTTTTTGTAAAAACACTTGCAATGTATAGAAAAATGTAGTATAATAAGTACAGAAAAATTTTTAGGAGGTAAATTAATTATGGCAGTTAAAGTCGCAATTAATGGTTTTGGACGTATTGGACGTCTTGCATTCAGACAGATGTTTGGCGCAGAGGGCTACGAGGTAGTTGCAATCAACGACCTGACAAAGCCTTCAATGCTCGCTGATCTTCTTAAGTATGATACAGCTCAGGGCGGTTACTGTGGTAAGATCGGTGAGAATCTCCACACAGTATCAGCTGATGATGAGGCTAATACTATCACTGTTGACGGCAAGACTCTTCAGATTTATGCAGAAAAGGACGCTAAGGATTGTCCTTGGGGCAAGCTTGGTGTAGACGTAGTTCTCGAGTGCACAGGCTTCTATACATCAAAGGCTAAGAGCCAGGCTCACCTCGATGCTGGTGCTAAGAAGGTAGTTATCTCAGCTCCTGCTGGTAACGACCTCAAGACTATCGTTTACTCAGTAAACGAGAAGACACTTACAGCTGACGATACAATCATTTCAGCTGCATCTTGCACAACAAACTGTCTTGCTCCTATGGCTAATGCTCTTAACAAGTATGCTCCTATCCAGAGCGGTATCATGAGCACTATCCATGCTTACACAGGCGACCAGATGATCCTCGATGGTCCTCACAGAAAGGGTGACCTGAGAAGAGCAAGAGCTGGTGCTGCAAACATCGTTCCTAACTCAACAGGTGCTGCAAAGGCTATCGGCCTTGTAATCCCAGAGCTTAACGGCAAGCTCATCGGTTCTGCACAGAGAGTTCCAGTTCCAACTGGTTCAACAACAATCCTTACAGCAGTTGTAAAGGGTGCTGACGTAACAGTTGAAGGCATCAACGCTGCTATGAAGGCTGCATCTTCTGAGTCATTTGGCTACAACGAGGATCCAATCGTTTCTTCTGACGTTATCGGCATGAGATTTGGTTCACTCTTCGATGCTACTCAGACAATGGTATCTAAGATCGCTGATGACCTCTATGAGGTACAGGTAGTTTCTTGGTACGACAACGAGAACTCTTACACATCACAGATGGTAAGAACAATCAAGTACTTTGCTGAGCTTGCATAATCTGCACAGCCAAGACTAAATTGCTTACTAAAGACCGCTTCATCATGAGGCGGTCTTTTTTTGTATTAGTTTATAGCAATGGTGGGTAATCAACGGGCGAACAGTGTTTGTCCGTTGATCATAATTACACAAAATGTATATACCGGGTCAGTTGTTTCAATTTTTTTTTTAATTTCTATTGAAATTTTAATTAATATGGTGTATAATATTCTTGTGGTTGGTTATTCATGATACTTTAATTATACCACAAAAAAGACTGCTGTCTTGCTTTTTTGCAAGATCGCAGCCTTTTTTCTTGGGGACTTTTTTTACAGTCCCTTTTGTCGTTCATATCAGAAACCACGTCTTCCGCCATGACCACCGCCAAAGTTTTTTCCCTTGGAATTAGAAGTAACAATGCCGTCAATAGTCACGGTTTCCGACTGCAATCCTGCCGTAATGGTGTAAGTTTCGCATTCCTTCAGGTCAGCGCTTGTGAATACAACGCTCTGCCAAGTCTTTGTAGGGGTAAAGCTTAAGATCTCCTTGCCGTCACTGTTAGTGATAGTCAGTTTTTCGTTTGCTGAAACTGTCGAACCAAGATCGTGCAGAACACTGTATTGTGTGGAGCTGTCACCAAAGCCTTCTTCCATTCCAACCGCACCACAGGCGATGAGCGTTCCCCCTGTTACAGTTGCAGTGCCGTTGTAGTCAAGTGCACCATTGCCACCGTTAGTAGGTCCGCAAACGTAAACTGTACCGCCTGCCATTGTGAAGTTGCCATTTGAGTCAAGTCCGTCGCCGTCAGCGTCAATGGTTACAGTTCCTTCGTTGATGTTAAGTTCAACGCCGTCCTGTGACGAGAATTGGTCAGCACCCATTCTGCCTGTTGACCCTGTGTCGCTTCCGCCTGCGCAGTTTATTCCGTCATCGCTTGCTACCACTGATATGGTGCCACCGTCTATTGTCACGATAGATCCCTCGATACCCTCGTAGCTCTTTGTGATGTCTACAGTGCCGTCGGATATGGTCAGATTTCCGTTAGCGTGCATTCCGTTGTCACCTGACGCCGCAGAAATATTTCCTCCTGTTACCACAATATTTCCATTGCTGTGTACTGAATCGTCTGCCGAATCTATCTTGAACTCACCGCCGCTTATGTTCACCTCGCTGCCTGCTTTTAACGCCTTTGCAGATGTTGATGTGCTGTCGCTGTCTGTAGCGGCGTTAGCCGTAGCCTCGATTGTCAGCCCCGTGTCGTCAGCCGTAGGCATCGTAGGCGGGTCGCCTCCCATGCCGTTTCCGTTATCGTCAGGTCTGCCCATTCCGTTCGGACCACCACCACCGTTGTCCATGTTGTTCTGCCAATTTCTGTTTGGCGTGCCGTCAGACTTCATAGAAGCGTTTGCACTTCCACCTCCTGTGGTGATGTCAAAGCTTCCGCCCTCGATAGAAAGCACAGTTTCCGCCTCGAATGCGTCATTGTTTGCGACTACTGTGAAGCTTCCCCCTGTCACGCTTATAAAGCCTTTGTCAGAAGCCTCTGTGTTAGTGGATTTTATGCCGTTCGTGCCTGCGGAAATGTTGAATGTTCCGCCAGATATCTTAACGCTGTCCTTGCCCTCCATAGCGGTTGAAGCCGAGGTCACATTGATATTGCCGTCAGTGATAACAAGATCGTCCTTTGAAACTATACCGTGCTTGTAGTTTGCATTCACCGTAAGTGTACCGCTGCCGTTTATAGTAAGGTCGGCTTTGGAGAAAATAGCACCGTCTGTGTTGCTGTCATCTTCTCCTAAAGAGTAGCTTGCACTGTCCGTCAAAACGTTCTCTGTGCCGTCCTCCAGCACGATATAAACTTTTTTAGCTTTGCTCACAAGCAGGGGAGCGTTGTCAGCACAAGTTATGTCAACTCCATTGAAAATAAGCTTTATTTCAGCCGTCTTGTCCGCTGAAACGATTATCCTGCCGTTGGTCGCCGTGCCTGAAAGAATGTAAGTGCCTGTCTGCGAAATGGTAACAGTTTCCCCTTCTGAGGTCGCACCCTCACCGTCTATAGCCGCACTGCCATCAGCAAATGTAATCCCTACTGAGCTTTCCTCGTCATATCCAACGTCAATGTCCTCTGCCGCAATGCTTGCGTCAATGTCAGACTTTGCCGCCTGAGAAACACTGCTTGTGGTCTGTGAAGAATTTGCACTCTCTGAACAGCCTGAAAAAGCCGCTACCGTGATAAAAAACGCCGCTGTGATAGCTGCCAGCTTTTTAGTGTCCGAAATTTTCATGAAAAATACCCCCTTGTATGGTAAAAAAGGTTGAAAAAAGCCGCACAAGACCGCTTTAGCCTTGTGCGGTTTTGCTTATGGATACTTTTGTTAGTTTGTCAGAATGATTGTTCCTCAATGTCTGCTGCCACTGCACACATTATCTCAAGGTTGCCGTTTCTGCATCTAAGTTCGTCAATAAGCTTCTTTTCATTAGCATCACCCTTTAGCTCTATGCGATATTTCAGCTTGAAAAGACTTCCCATATTTGTGGTCTTTACCGAAACAAGCTCACATTCTGAAAGATACTTTTCAAATATATCGTCAAATACCTCGGTGTAATCAAGGCTTTCAGGGATAGTGATACTAAGATCCTTGTGACCCGACTTCTTTTTGCCAATAGGCAGAAGCGTGTAAATAATGTTCAGCAGGCTCACGCACACAGCAAGCATAAGAGCCAACGCAAGGTGGTTCGTGCCCGTCGCAAGACCGACAGCCATTGAAAGGAATATAGCACAAATGTCCATGGCACTTCCCGGTACAGAACGGAATCTTACCAAGCTGAATGCACCCATAACAGCCACACCGGTACCGATGTTTCCGTTTACAAGCATTATCACTACCTGTACTATCACAGGCAGCAAAGCAAGCGTCATCATAAAGCTCTTTGTCTTTTTCTGCTTGAAGTTGAATGCAAACGCTATTATAAGACCAAGCACCAACGAAGCCGCAGTGCAGAAAACAAATTCGTTTGTAGTTATCGCCGCCACGGTCGTTTCAGTGGTGGTCACAGTAGTAGCCGCAAGAGTAGTTGAATTAAGCACAGCTTATCACCTTACCTTTATGTATTTTTTCAGAAAATTCGTTAAGATACGCAGTTCCGTATTTTGAGAATGACGCAGGATATATCTCCAGTTCATCAAGTATAGCCGATAACCAAAGTGGCATAGCGTTCGGTATCTTTATCTCCATTACCCTCATGCCAGCAGGCAGAAGCTCTTTGCCCCAAATGCCATTGTCAAGCTCCTTTTGCTCCTCACGGTAAAGAATGTGCGTGTCAAAGGTCAGCCTAAGGGACGGGTCTTCCGCACCGCAGTAAGCAAGCCTGTCATAGCTAAGATACATAGCAGGAGCAATGCCCTCATAGAATTTGAGAAAATATTTCAGCTCGTTCTCTATCTGCGGATTATCATGAGGTACATCTTTGCCTGCAAAGAAATCACGGGTCTGTGCAAGGGTCATTTCAATACGCCTCTTGTAGACCACACCCTTGTATTTCTTTTTAAGCTCCACAAAGACCATGTCTTCATCATTAGGTACGCCGTAGCTCCTTACTCTCAGCTTTTCCTTGTAAACAGGCTTTTCAATGGAGTTTCTCACAAGCTGATGACTTGGTGTGTCATAATATATGTTGCAGATAGTGCTTTTGTAATATCTGTCTTTGACAAAATGCCCATCGAGCTTTTTTATAAGCTTTTCATAAGTTGGTTCATCAACGATATATTTTTTCTCTATCCGTCTGAACACTTCCTGATTGCCATTCATATCCACGCCTCTTTTCGTGATTTTTTCGTATGCTTCGTGTAAACTTTCCTTTGATTAAAAGTATATATGAATAACTTTAAATATAGCTAAACCTTATATGTATTTTGTGTGAATGTTTATGAATATTGCAAAATACCTTATATTTATATACAAAAAACGGGTGAACTTCTGTCCACCCGTGGAAATTATTTTGTACTATATTATTCCGCAATAGCCTTGTGGAAAACCTTCTTGCCCTTCTTGATAACAACAGGCTCAGAGAGATCAACAAGACCCTTAGGGTCAGTGAATTTCTCGCCATTCACCGCAATGCCGTTCTGAGTAACAAGACGTCTAGCCTCGCCATTTGAAGGACAAAGTCCGCACTTAACAAGAAGCGTAAGAATACCTATCTTGCCGTCAGTAAGATCAGCCGCCGCAATAGTCGTGCTAGGCATATCGTCGCTGTTTCCACCGCCTGCAAAAATAGCCTTTGCCGCAGCGTCAGCCTTGTCAGCCTCTTCTTTGCCGTGAACAAGCTTTGTCAGCTCGTAAGCCAAAAGCTCCTTAGCCTTGTTGTATTCAGCACCCTCCATGTGTTTCTCCATTTCCTCTATCTCCTCGATAGGAACGAATGTGAGCATCTTCAGGCACTTGATAACATCAGCGTCGCCAACGTTTCTCCAGTATTGATAGAACTCGTATGGAGAAGTTTTTTCAGGGTCGAGCCATACAGCGCCCTTTTCTGTCTTGCCCATTTTCTTGCCCTCAGAGTTAAGAAGCAGAGTGATAGTCATTGCATAAGCGTCCTTGCCAAGCTTCTTTCTAATAAGCTCAGTACCGCCCAGCATATTAGCCCACTGATCGTCACCGCCGAACTGCATATTACAGCCGTAATCCTGGAAAAGTCTGTAGAAATCGTAGGACTGCATTATCATGTAGTTGAACTCAAGGAAAGTAAGACCCCTTTCCATTCTCTGCTTGTAGCACTCAAATGTAAGCATCTTGTTTACAGAGAAGCAAGCGCCAACGTCACGAAGCACATCAACATAATTAAGGTCGAGAAGCCAATCGCCATTGTTTACGATAATAGCCTTGTCATCAGAAAAATCAATGAAGTGTGACATCTGCTTTTTGAAACATTCAACATTGTGGTTGATAGTTTCCTTTGTCATCATTTTTCTCATATCTGTTTTGCCTGACGGGTCGCCTATCATAGCCGTACCGCCTCCGATAAGAACGATAGGCTTATTGCCAGCCATTTGCAAACGCTTCATAAGGCAAAGTGCCATAAAGTGACCAACGTGGAGTGAATCAGCGGTCGGGTCAAAGCCGATGTAGAAAGTAGCCTTGCCAGCGTTGATAAGCTCCTTTATTTCCTCCTCATCAGTAAGCTGAGCGAGAAGACCTCTTCTTTTCAGTTCTTCAAATACTGTCATTTTTCATACCTCCGTATTATTTTTTGCGGTACATAAATAAAAAAATCCCCTGACAGAGTATCTGTCAGAGGACGAATCATCGTGGTACCACCTCAGTTTATCGGGAAAACTCCCGACCTTACAGGCTCAGCAGAAAGCGAAGCCATAGCACTGTAACGTGTGCAAACCGTTTCGCCTTACGCAAAAGCTTTCTCGGCGAACAGCTCAGGAATGTATTCACACTTTGTAGAAATGCTTTCTCGCACCGACCGAAAGCTCTCTGAAATTTCGCAAAAGGCTACTTATTTCCGTCATAGCATTTAAACCTATTGATATGACTATAGCACACTTTCACCCTTTTGTCAACCCCCTTTTTGTTAGGAGTTAGGAATGAGGAGTGAGGAGTGAGGAATAAGAAGTGAGGAATGAGGAGTGAGAAATGAGGAATGAAGGTATCGCCTGCGGCGATGATTATTTATTGTAGGGGCGAACTTTTTGCCCCTGCATTATCCCCCACTTTTTTAAAGAATTAACTTATTCGTCTACAAATGTACAAAAACATATGATATAATAAAATTTATATGATTTTATTTAGTTGGGAGAAAGAAAAATGCTGAAGCTTTTTAGGTATCTGAAAAACTATAAAAAAGAAAGCATAATCGGTCCGCTGTTTAAGCTTATCGAAGCCTGCTTCGAGCTTGCAGTGCCACTCGTTATGGCTAATATCATTGACGTGGGTATAAAAAATCAAGATAAGCCCTATATCTATAAAATGGGTGGCGTGCTTGTTCTCCTCGCCTTCTGTGGTCTGGCTTGTGCGCTGACTGCTCAGTATTTCGCCGCAAAAGCTTCCCTAGGCTTTGGAACAGCCCTCCGACGTGACCTTTTCAAGCATATCAATTCACTGTCCTATGCCGAGATAGACAGCGTTGGAAGCCATACCCTCGTCACAAGAATGACAGCGGATATCAATACCGCTCAGCAGGGCGTGAATATCCTCCTTCGTCTGTTTCTTCGTTCGCCTTTTATCGTTTTAGGCTCAATCATAATGGCATTCTCTATCTCAGTGAAGCTTACTCTTATCTTCCTGATAATCGCCCCATGCCTTGCCTATGTCATCTACCTTATAATGCACATCACTATCCCGCAGTATAAGAATATCCAGAAAAAGCTGGATAAAACTAACCTTATGACAAGCGAAACTCTCACAGGTGCAAGAGTTATCAGAGCATTTTCCCGTCAGAAAGACGAGGAGAAAGAGTTCGCTGATAATACCGAAGAACTTAGGCGTCAGCAGATAATTGCAGGAAGAATTTCCGCCCTTATGAACCCTGCCACATATGTCATCGTAAACTTTGCAATAATGGCTATCATATGGTTCGGCGGCAAAACGGTTTATACAGGCTTTATCTCACAGGGCGAAGTGATAGCCCTTGTAAACTATATGAACCAGATACTCTTAGCACTCCTTGCTATGGCGATACTTGTTACAAATATCACCAAAATGCAGGCTTCCGCTATCAGAATAAATGACGTTTTCGATGTGGAGCCAAGTGTATCCGATAAGGATAATAAGCCTGTCGCAACTGACGGTAATGCCCCATGCGTAGAGTTTAGAAACTGTTTCTTCTCGTACGCATCAGCCGAAGCCGACTCCCTTTCGGATATCAGCTTCAAAGCCATGAAAGGCGAAACTATCGGTATAATCGGCGGTACAGGCTCAGGTAAGACCTCTCTTATCAACCTTATCCCAAGGTTCTATGACGTCCGTCAGGGCGAAGTCCTTGTTGACGGCGTTGACGTAAAAGAGTACCCATTCTCACAGCTCAGAGGTATGATAGGCATTGTTCCTCAGAAAGCCGTCCTCTTTAAGGGTACTATAAGACATAATATGCAGTGGCGTGATAAAAACGCCACGGACGAGGATATCTGGAACGCTCTTGATATCGCTCAGGCGAAAGATTTTGTTGAGAAAAAGCCTGATAAGCTTGACGAAATGATCTTGCAGGAGGGCAAAAACCTCTCAGGCGGTCAACGTCAAAGACTTACCATTGCAAGAGCATTGGTCGGTGATCCTGAGATACTCATTCTCGATGACTCAGCCTCCGCCCTTGACCTTGCCACAGATGCAAGACTAAGAAAAGCTATCCACGAAAAAACAAGCGGCATGACCGTCTTCATAGTTTCACAGAGAATCTCATCTATAAAAAGTGCCGATAAGATAATCGTTCTTGACGATGGCAAAATAGCAGGTATCGGCACTCATTCAGAGCTTTATAACGGCTGCGAGGTATATAAAGAAATATGCCTTTCACAGCTTTCAGAAAAGGAGGCGCAGGCAAATGGCTAAGCAAAGCACAAAAAACAAGCTTGATACCTCAGCTCTCAGACCGCTTCTCAAATACGCAAAACCGCATATGTGGCTGTTCATACTGTCCATGGTCTTTGCGGTCATAGCAGTTGCCACCACCCTTTATGCTCCTATTCTCGTCGGCAACGCTGTTGACCTTATCATAGCCAAGGGACTTGTAGATTTTGACGGAATTATCAATATCATCATCAAGCTTGGCGTAACAGTCACTGTAACAGGCATTGCCCAGTGGCTCATGTCACTTTGTACAAATAAGATAACCTATTGCGTGGTAAGAGATATCCGAAACGATGCTTTCGCAAAGCTCCAAAAGCTACCCCTTTCTTATATCGACTCCCACCCTCACGGTGATATAATCAGCCGTATAATCTCCGACTTGGAGCAGGTGTCAGACGGACTTCTCATGGGCTTTTCACAGCTTTTCACAGGCGTATGTACAATTTTTGGTACACTTGGCTTCATGCTCTCTATCAATGTGAAAATAACTCTTATCGTGGTTATCCTCACTCCGCTTTCCCTATTTGTCGCAAGATTTATTGCCAAGAACACATTCAAGCTTTTCCACCAGCAATCAGTTGCAAGAGGCGATATGACCAGCCTTGTTGAGGAAATGACAGGCAATCAGAAGGTAGTAACAGCATTCGGCTATCAGGAAGAAGCTGAGGAGCAGTTTGAAGAAGTGAACCTGAAACTCCAGAAAGTTGGACTTAACGCCACATTCTTCTCCTCACTCACCAACCCATGCACACGTTTTGTAAACAACCTCGTCTATATGGCTGTCGGTATCGTGGGCGCACTCTCTGTAATAAAAGGCGTGGGCTTCACAGTTGGTAATCTCAGCTGTTTCCTCACCTATGCAAATCAGTATACAAAGCCTTTCAACGAAATATCAGGCGTTATCACCGAGCTTCAAAGTGCATTCGCTTCTGCAAAGCGTGTCTTTGAGGTCATAGACGAAACAGAGGAGATACCTGACAGCTCTAACGCTACTGTCCTTACCTCCGTTGACGGCACATTAGACGTTGACAACGTGTCCTTCAGCTATGTGCCTGATGTGAAGCTTATCGAGAATTTTAACCTCCATGTAAAGAGCGGTCAGCGTACAGCTATCGTAGGACCAACAGGCTGCGGCAAGACCACCATGATAAACCTCCTTATGAGATTTTACGACACCGACAGCGGCGAGATACGCATAAGCGGCGAGCCTATAAAGGATTGTACCCGTGACTCCATGAGAAGTATGTACGGCATGGTCTTGCAGGAAACGTGGCTGAAAACAGGCACCATAAGAGAGAACCTCTGCTACGGCAAGCCTGACGCCACCGAGGAAGAAATGATAGCCGCCGCCAAGTCAGCCCATTGTCACGGCTTTATAAAGCGTCTGCCAAAGGGCTATGATACCGTTATTTCAGACAGCTACAGCACTATCTCCGCAGGACAGAAACAGCTTCTCTGTATCGCACGAGTAATGCTCTCGCTGCCGCCAATGCTCATTCTGGACGAAGCTACATCGTCTATAGATACCCGTACGGAGATATTGGTACAGCGTGCCTTTGAGAAAATGATGCAGGGCAGAACGAGCTTTATAATCGCCCATAGACTTTCTACTATCAAGAACGCAGATACGATCATAGTAATGGATTCGGGACACATAGTAGAGCAGGGAAGTCATGATGAGCTTATGGCAAAGAACGGCTTCTATGCCGATCTCTATAACTCACAGTTTGCTGTGACGTGATCCCAGCGTTTGTTTATAAAAAAACTGATGTAGGGGCGGCCTTTGGTCGCCCTTTTGTATTTTGCACTATTTTTTATCCCGTCTGTCTTTTCGATCCCTCCATTACCCCACCCTTATTTTTATCATAAAAATTATTGACTTTTATCTTAAAATTGTTGTATAATGTTATATATTTCACGGGATATACACAATCGTGTTTTATAATGTATAGTAACGAAAATCTAAGGAGTGCCTATGTTCGGTTATGTCCGCCCTTTCAAACCATATATGCGAATGTTTGAATATGATATCTATAAGGCTGTCTATTGCGGACTCTGTAAGGATATGGGCAGACGCTTCGGATTTGTGACACGCTTTACCCTAAGCTACGATTTCGCATTTCTCTCCCTTATGGATCTCTCTGTAAGGGGAGTGAAGCTTGACGCAGAAAAACAGCGCTGTATCGCACACCCTTTTAAAAAGACCATGTGTGCAAAGTGTACCTGCGACCTTAAATATACGTCCTCAGCCGCCGTGATACTTACCTATCATAAGCTCCGTGATGATATAGCCGATAAAGGGCTAAAAGGCAAGCTTGCCGCATTTGCACTTCTGCCTTTTTTCAAAAAGCCCTATAAGAAAGCGGCTCGCCTTTATCCGGATCTTGCCCCTGCCGTTGAAAACGCAATGGAACTGCAAAATAAAATAGAGCGTGAAAAAACAGCAGGCATAGACCTTGCCTGCGAGCCTACCGCACTTATGATGCAAGCCGTTGCAGGCAACCTTTGCACCAGGCAGGACGAACGCCGACCGCTCCTTGAACGATTCGGCTACCTCCTCGGCAGATTTATCTATATCTGTGATGCTCTGGACGACCTGCCCGACGACCACGAGAGTGAAAGCTACAATCCGCTCCTCACAAAATTTCCGCCCACCGAGGGCATAAATGCGGACTATCTGAAAAAAGTCCACGCCTTTTGTGACGACAGCATAAACTTCACCCTTGGTGAAATGGCAGATATCTATGTGAAGCTCGATCTTAAAAGATATCGTGATATACTTGATAATATCGTGTATCTTGGACTTAAAAATGTCTATACTCAAATAAGAAGCGGAAAATTCCGCAATAACAGGAAAGGAAATAACGATCAATGATCTCCAAAGACCCTTACAAAATTTTAGGTGTATCCCCAACAGCTTCAGACGCTGAAATAAAATCAGCTTATAAAGAGCTTGTGAAAAAATATCACCCCGACCAGTATCAGGATAACCCCCTAGCTGACGTAGCTGAGGAGAAAATGTCCGAGATAAACGCCGCCTACGATCAGATCATGACTTCAAGACGTGGGGGAGGATACCAGTCCGCAGAAAGCGGCTATGACGGCTATGCCTCTTCGCAGGGCTTTGACTCAGGCTATATCAGAAGCCTTATCCAAAGCGGAAGCTATACTCAGGCAGATCAGATACTTGATAATGTGTCCTCCTCGGAAAGAAATGCCGAGTGGTATTTCCTTAAAGGCACTATCTGCCACCGCAGAGGCTGGCTCAATGAGGCTTATAACAACTTCACAAGAGCCGTCCAGCTCGACCCTAATAACATGGAGTATCAAAGCGTGTTAGCCCAGATGAACAGACAGCGAAGCGGCTATATGAGCGGCAACCCAACTCAGGGCTACCAAGCAGGCGGCATGAGCGGCCCTGACTGCTGTTCCTCCCTTTGCTGTGCAGACTGCTGCTGTGAAATGATGGGCGGCGACCTTATACCTTGCTGCTAAAGACCCATGAGAAATAAAATAGCTTTTCGAGTGGCACTTGGCGGCATATGCTCCGCTGTCTGCCTGCTTTTGATGTTTTCAAGCAGCTTTTTGCCCATGCTCGATTATACTATCCCTACCTTCGCCGGCTTTATGATGGTTGTGATGATAGTGGAGGTGGATAAAAACTGGGCGATAGCCACCTATTGCGCAGTGAGCCTGCTGAGCATTTTCGTGACCCCAAATTATGAAGCGACTCTGCTTTTCATATTGTTCATGGGGTATTATCCAATACTTAAATATTATCTCGACCAAAAGAAAAACAGCCTGTTGGTGTGGGCAATAAAGCTTGCAGTGTTCAATGTGGCGATAGTCATATTCTTTTTGGCTTTTCAGTATATCTTTACTTCGGTGGATATGCTCGAGGGCATGGAGATGTTTGGCAAGTATGCCGTGCTTGTTCTGTGGGCGGCGGCAAACCTGTTTTTCTTTATTTATGACTATGCCCTCACACAGTTGACAGATATGTACATAAATTGGTTCAGAAAAAAAATACTCAGAAGAAAATGACGGTGACGTTTTTATGAACGAAGAACAAGAGAAAGAAATATTAAACGAGGCGAAAATACAAACTGCAAGGCACAAGAAAAAAATACAGATAATAAGCCTTGTTGCAATAATAGCGGTCATAGCAATGGCTACAGTGGCGTGTATACCTCTTATAAAAGCACTTCACAGCAAGGCAGGCATTGCAGCCTTGGAGCGTAAGCTTGATAACTACAGTGGCATTGTGGGAGTGCTTATCTTTACTTTCATACAAGCTCTTCAAGTGGTCATAGCGGTCATACCGCCTGTACAAGTGGTGGGTGGAGTGCTGTTCGGCTGGTTCTGGGGCGGGTTGCTATCATTCTTAGGTACGCTCCTTGGCACAATGGCAATATTCGTGCTTGTGAAAAAATTTGGCAGACCAATAGTGGAAGCCTTTGTTGACGAGAAACAGCTAAAAAAATTCAAATTCCTGCAAAATGAGAAAAAGCTAACCGTTATCCTTATAATCCTCTATCTCATACCGGGAATACCCAAGGACGTTATCTCATATATCGTCCCCCTGACTCCCATAAGCAAGAAGGATTTTTTCTTTTATGTCATGCCTTGCAGACTTCCGGCAATAATGCTCTCCACGATTTTGGGGAGCAATGTAAAAAGCGGCAACTTCACAGTTGCACTTGTGGTGCTTGGAGTAGCTCTCGTAGCAGGTATCGTTGGCTTTTTGTTCAAAGATGTTATAGTGAATAAAATGAAACAACATAAAAAGAACAAATAAGTGAAATTGCACAAAGTTGAGTTTAGATGAAAAAAATATAAAAAAGTGCTTGACAAAAGGCTCTTGTAGTGGTATAATAAATATCGTTGATTGAGCGGTAAGCTTGAAAGACCACCAAAAACGCCTGGTCAGGCAGTATGCGGGTGTAGTTCAGTGGTAGAACTCCAGCCTTCCAAGCTGGTCATGTGGGTTCGATTCCCATCACCCGCTCCAATATATCTTAAACTTTTATCCGAGTTTGAGATATCAATGAGTACAGTATGCGTCATTAGCTCAGTTGGATAGAGCAACCGCCTTCTAAGCGGTAGGTCACTGGTTCGAATCCAGTATGGCGTACCATTAAACTCGTTCCAGATGAAAATCTGCTGCGAGTATTTTCTTCTAATATGTATGGTGGGTATAGCGTAGCTGGCCTAACGCGTCAGTTTGTGGCACTGAAGACCGTGAGTTCGAATCTCACTACCCACCCCACTGAATACGTTCTGCGTTAAGCAGAGCGTATTTTTTTTGTTTACATATCGCAGGGCGACCTTTGGTCGCTCGTTTTTTTATGTACCACCGACAATGACCCGTATCCTACCGACTTGGATTATTCTATCCCACCTGCAAATAGACAGAAAAAAGGCGGCAACTTAAAAGCTGCCGCCCAGATCCAGAGGTTATATATTTTATAAAGCGAAATTTTTGTTGTAAACAGCCTCAGCTATCCTGAATGTCTCGTCATCAAGTGCAGGAACAGCGTCAGCAGTTATCAAGGCGGCGCCTCTCTCAAAAGCGTCCTCCGCAATGCCATCGGCACCATGCTGAATAACAACGCTTCTTAACTCAGAGCAATCCACGAAAGCCTTTGCACCAAGCTTCTTCACAGATGATGGGATAACAACTTCTCTCAAAGCCTTACAGCCACGGAAAGCTTCGCTTCCAACACAAGCGATCTTGCCTGACATCCTCACCGTCTTAACTACAGTATTCTGAGCAAACGCTCTCTTGCCTATTCTGCTAACGGAATCAGGAAGATAAACGCTCTCGAGCCTCTCACAAAGTGCAAATGCACACTCGCCTATCTTTCTTACAGATCCTGCGAACTCAACCTTTTTCAGAGCAGAGCAGCCGAAGAATGCGTAGTCGCCAACAGCTTCGATTCCAAATGGTATAGAGATCGCTTCCAAACCTGAGCAGAATGTGAAAGCATTCTCTGCGATCTCGATCATAGCTGTCGGTATCTCAAGCTCTCTCAGAGAAATGCAGTTCTGGAAAGCTCCGTTTCCTATGGAAACTATATTTTCATTAAGACAAATTTCTTTCATTGAAGAGCAGAAACCGAATGCAGACTCACCGATCTCTCTTACGCTCTCAGGCAGGTCAGCTCTCTCCAAACTGTCGCAATTGTAGAATGTGAATGGCAGTATCCTTTCCACACCGTCAGGTATAGTCGCAAATCTCAGAGATTCACAACCGCAGAATGCCATCTCACCAATAAACCTTACGCTCTCAGGTATAGTCACATTCACCAGTGAACAACATTTGTAAAATGCCTTTCTTCCGATGATAACAACGTCCTTTGAGATAACAGCACATTTAAGGTCGTAAAGATGTGCGAAAGCACCGCCTGCAACAGCTATGACCTTTTTGCCGCGAAGCTCAAAAGGGAGCTCCAGCACTTCGATATGGCTGTCACCGCAGTATCCAGTGATAATACACATATCGTCAGCTGTAACATATTTAAAACAGCCCGAGATCTTCTCGCTGCTGATACTGCTGCTTGCAGTTACACCAACGCTCTCAAGTGCTTTTTTGAAACCATTGTCGCCCATAAAATTAATGCTTTTCATCAGCGTGACCTCCATTATACCCACTATAAATATATACCTCGTAACTGAACTTAAACGTTTTCTGTATTTTCTAATGAAATTATACTACAGTAAACTATGTTTGTCAATGGTATTCGCAATATTTTATTTATAAAAAATTAATTTTCAGAACTTTTTCACTGATTATGAACGGCTTTTTTGTCACTTTTCACAATTAATTTACGCAAAATAATTTTAGTTTTCACATATCGTTCTCAATCTTTGAGGATACTGTAATTTTATAGCAGCAAACGTTTTCGCAAGTGATACAAAAGACTGATACCAATTTATAGAATTTTCTTGATTAAATCGACCAAACCATAAGATGTTGTTTTTCTTATATTTGTAAGATTGTCATAAATTATGTTTATATAATATTAATAAAGAATGATATACCGTTCATTATAATACAAGAAAACACCAACAATTGCATTAAAATAGGAGATTATCATACTAACAATAGGCAAAAATGTATAATGCTATCATAAAGGTTTACAAAATAGAAACTTAATTATTACAGATTGTAATAATTGATGGTGTATAATAATATAAATGAAATCGTATAAGTACATGGATACAAAAAACTGGAAAGGACTGATCCGTTATCAACATAATAAGAAAAATAACAGCAGTGATAATTTCATCAGTTATAATGATAAGCTTTGTGGCATTTGCACCACAGGAATCCGCTAAGACTTATGTGAATGTTATAACAGCTTCTGCCGCTGACTTGATGACAAAACCTGTTTTGATAAAAAGACAAGCGTATTCAAACAAAATAGAAGCAGGAGTAAAAAATCTCACCAGCTTTTCATCAAAGACTACATTTGAGGTCTATGTAAACGGACGCTATGTAAGAAAATATACATGGCAGGCACTTAAAAAGGATAACTATATAAATATAACCGATGACGGCAAGCTTTATCTTAAAGCTTCCACAAAATATAAAGTCACCGTCAAAGCGGTAAACGGCAGTGCCAAGTCAGAGTCATCGGTCCTCAACGTAAAGACGGCAGCAAAAACATACTATCATATAGATAAAAACGTTCAGCTTTATAGCTTTAAAAACGGTAAGTTCAAGAAATCCTCAAATACAAAAGCCTCTGTGGCTGTGTCGGGTACTCTCACTACCGATAAAAATAAGCGTGTGGCAGGTCAGAGCAAGAATATCGGCGGAGCAGATTATGTCCTTATCAATGAAGGTGATCATAAGGGTAAGTACGTCAAGGTAGGAAAAGGTGTGAGGCGTACACCTGAGAGAAAAGCAAGAATAAAAACAGCCGTTGATTATGCCGCAAGCATGAACGGCGGAAGATATGTCTGGGGAGGAACAAAGTATAAGGCAACGGACTGCTGTGGATTGACAATGCAAGCCTATAGAAAAGCCGGTGTGAATATGTATAACAGCGTATATTCGCAGGCGAAAATGGGAAAAGCAGTGTCTTTGAAGAATATAGAAGCAGGCGACCTGATAATCTGTAATAACTATGGCCATGTAGCAATGTATATAGGCGGTGGGAAAATAGTCCATGCCATGAGTACATATTATGGGATCAGAATACAGCCTCTTGCAAATATCAAGTATTGCGGAAAGATAAACACTATCAGGAGAATACTGTAAAGCAAAGCAATCTTGCGGCATAACAAACTGTCGAATAACTGTATCGGCAAATTTTCAAATGTAAATGTAGGGGCTGGCGCCCTCGACAGCCCGATTTTGTTTGCTCGATAATACTTGCGATATCTGCACAATTTTTCCTTGACAATCTCGCTGACCAGTGTTATAATAAAAAAAAGCAGAAAAACTGCGAAAAAATCGAATAAAGTTTGCAGGGGGACCCAAGCAAAAAGCTGGGTTGAGAAGGTAAAACCTGACCCTTTGAACCTGTTGGTCAAGACCAGTGTAGGAAGCAATTTGTGTAAATTTACCTCCTGCATTGTCAGGAGGTTTTTTTGTTTCCCCTTTTCCATAAGAAAGGAATAAAGTATGTTAAAATGTTTGTCAGTGGCAGGCTCGGATTGCTCCGGTGGCGCAGGTATACAAGCCGACCTTAAAGCCTTCAGCGCTAATGAAACTTTCGGCATGAGCGTTATTACCTCTGTCGTCGCTGAAAATACTACCCGTGTGCTGTCTGTTTTCAACGTACCCGTTGAGGAGATACAAAAACAGATAGACGCTGTGTTTGAGGATATCCACGTCGATGCCGTAAAACTCGGTATGCTCCCAACTGCCGAAATTATTTCAGCAGTTGCGGATAAGCTTAATGAGTATAAACCAAGTATTATCGTCTGCGATCCCGTCATGGTCGCTACAAGCGGCGATGCTCTCTCTGAGGGCGGAACTGTTTCCACCATGAGGGAAAAGCTCTTTCCTATAGTTACGCTCCTTACACCGAATATCCCCGAAGCCGAAGCTATCTCAGGCTTGGAGATAAAGAATGAAAACCATATGGAAAAAGCCGCAAGGATAATAATGGATATGGGCGTAAAAAACGTCCTCGTCAAAGGCGGTCATCTCACCGGCGACGCTGTGGATTATCTCTGTACCCCAGAGGGCATTCATAAGCTTGCCTGCAAGCGTGTTGATTCGCCTAATACCCATGGCACTGGCTGTACTCTGTCATCTGCCATAACTGCAAACCTTGCCCACGGTATGGATATGCTCTCCGCTGTAACAAAGGCGAAAAACTATATCACCGAGGCAATAGAAAAATCATTCACAGTGGGCAAAGGACATAGCCCCGTTAATCACTTTTATGACTATTACGATTTGAAAGGAACTGTTCTATGAGAAATTATAAAACTCAAATGGAAGCCGCTAAAAAGGGTATCGTTACCCCTGAAATGGAAACAGTGGCTAAGAAAGAAAATATGGACGTAAACGAGCTTATGGCTCTTGTTGCAGCAGGTCAGGTGGCTATCCCTGCCAACGTAAACCATACTGCTCTCTCTGCCGAGGGTATCGGTAAAGGTCTTAAAACTAAGATAAACGTAAATCTCGGTATCTCAGGGGACGCTAAGAATTATGACATTGAGATGCAGAAAGTGGATATGGCTATCAAGTTCGGCGCTGAAGCTATCATGGATCTGTCAAACTACGGCAAGACCAATACTTTCAGAAAAGAGCTAGTAGCAAAGTCGCCTGCCATGATAGGCACTGTTCCTATGTATGACGCTATCGGCTACCTCGATAAAGACCTCCTTGAGATATCAGCTCAGGACTTTCTTAAGGTAGTAAAAGCCCATGCAGAAGAGGGCGTTGACTTTATGACTATCCACGCAGGTATCAACAGACGTGCAATCGAAGCTTTCAGACGTGAGGGAAGAAAAATGAATATCGTTTCCCGTGGCGGTTCACTGCTCTTCGCATGGATGATGATGACAGGCAATGAAAACCCATTCTTTGAGTATTATGACGAGGTCCTTGAAATACTCAGAGAGTATGACGTAACTATCTCACTTGGCGACGCACTCCGTCCGGGATGTCTTGCAGACGCTTCCGATGCCGCTCAGATCTCCGAGCTTATCGAGCTTGGCAACCTCACAAAGAGAGCGTGGGAAAAGGACGTTCAGGTAATGGTAGAGGGTCCGGGTCATATGGCAATGAACGAGATCGCCGCCAATATGATAATGGAAAAGAAGATATGCCACGGCGCACCTTTCTATGTACTTGGACCTCTGGTAACAGATATCGCCCCTGGCTATGACCATATCACATCAGCTATCGGCGGAGCTATCGCCGCAGCAAGCGGTGCAGACTTCCTCTGCTATGTTACCCCTGCCGAGCATCTCAGACTTCCTGACGTTGACGACGTTAAGGAGGGCATTATCGCCAGCAAGATAGCAGCCCATGCCGCAGATATCGCAAAGGGCGTAAAGGGTGCAAGAGATATCGACGATAAAATGGCAGCGGCACGTCACAAAATGGATTGGGACGAAATGTTCGAGATAGCACTTGACGGTGAAAAGGCAAGAAGATTCTTTGAGCAGACCCCACCTGCCGACAGACATACCTGCTCAATGTGCGGCAAGATGTGTGCCGTTAGAACAACAAACATGATACTCGAGGGCAAAGAAGTGAAATTCTGCTCAGAGAAGTAGAAAACTCGATGTAGGGGCGAACGGCGTTCGCCCGCATGATATAAAAATTGAATGTCAGCTCGACAATTGTACGAAAAATCGGACAATTACATGAGAGCAGATATAAAAAGAATGTAATGTGCAAGAGGAGCGTCTTGCGAACTTTTTCATAAAAAGTATTCAGCGAGGGAACCCGTGTTTCGGGGTGAGAGGGTGCAATGGAGCACCGACCGAAAATAATTTACGTCAGATCGTGAGCGGATAGCATAGCCACGGTCTGTGCGCCGCTGGATAACTTGCTCTTTTTCGTTCGGCGGTGCGATACGATATGGAGGAATAAAAATGAAAAAGACAAACATTCACAAATTGGTATTCGCAGCAGTATTGGTAGCCCTTGCAGTGGTAGGTTCGCTTGTTTCGTTCCCTATCGGCGCTTCAAAGTGCGCACCTGTTCAGCACCTTGTAAACATAATCGGTGCAGTTTTCCTTGGACCTGCATGGGCAGTGGGCGTTGGCTTCACAGCCGCACTTCTCAGAAATCTTCTAGAACTTGGCTCTCTCCTTGCGTTCCCAGGCTCAATGGTTGGCGCATTCGTTGCAGGTATGCTCTATAAGTACATAAAGAAGCTCCCTGCCGCTTATGTCGGCGAGCTTTTCGGCACGTCAGTCCTCGGCGGACTCCTTGCATACCCTGTTGCAAGATTTCTCGTTGGCGCACCAGCCGCAGCAATAACAGTTTATATCCTGCCTTTCTTTGTAAGCTGTGCAGGCGGTACAGTTCTTGCTATCGTTATCGTTACAGCTCTTAAAAAGGCGAAAGTATTTGATAATTTCCTTGGCTTCTCAAAGGAGGTAAGAGCATAATGGGCTCTATAATTGAAAGCTGTGCGAAAGCAGCAGACAAGGTAAGAGATATATGCCCTTTGGTGCATTGTATCACAAATTATGTTACTGTAAATGACGTTGCAAACTGCATTCTCGCCATTGGCGCTTCACCTATCATGGCAGACGATATTGCAGAAGCAGCAGATATAACTTCTATCTCAAAGGCTCTCGTTATAAACATGGGTACTCTCAATGCAAGAACGGTCGAGTCAATGGTAGCTGCTGGAAAGAAAGCCAACGAGCTTGGCGTTCCTGTGGTTTTTGACCCGGTTGGAGCAGGCGCATCAAATTTCAGAAATGAAACTGCAAAGCGTATACTTGAAAATGTGAAAATAAGCATACTCAGAGGAAATCTTTCTGAAATGTCATATCTTGCAGGACTAGAAGTTTCCACAAAGGGTGTTGACACCTCGGAAGCTGACGAGAAAAACGACCCTGTTTCCGTTGCGAAAAAAACAGCCGCAAAGTATAACTGCGTTGCAGCTATCACAGGTGCGGTGGATACTATAACAGACGGAAAAAGAGTCGCAAGGATATCAAACGGTCACCCATATCTTTCAAAGGTAACAGGCACAGGCTGTATGACAACAGGACTTGTAGGCTCATTCGCAGGTGCTTGCGACGATATGTATACCGCCGCTGTAACAGGCATTGCAAGCATGGGCATAGCAGGCGAGTTCGCATATGAAAATGCTGGAGAGATGGGCTCAGGAAGCTTCCATATTTCTATCATTGACGCAATCAGCAAAATGAATAGTCAGGTATTTGCGGCTAAGGCTAAGATAGAAGAAGTTTAGTATTGCAATATTTCAGATTTAGTGGTATCATATCAATGTGATGCCACTAAATTTTATGTGGTGATGTTGCTTGCGGGGGCGAACAGTGTTCGTCCGTTTGCATTGCATATTATACTTTTTCATACAAAGGAGAATGAAAAATGACCGTAAGATTTGCTTGTGAAAAGGATATACCGCAAATGAACAGCTTGCTCTATCAGGTAGAGAGAGTTCATCAGCAGGGCAGACCTGACCTTTTTAAAGAGGGTGCAAAAAAGTATACTGATAACGAGCTTAAAGATATGCTCAAGGATAAAACTAAGCCTATATTTGCCGCAGTTGATGAAAATGATGTGATGAAGGGCTACGCTTTTTGTGTGTTTCAGGAGCATAAGGGCGACAATGTTCTCACGGATATAAAGACTTTGTATATCGACGATCTGTGCGTTGATGAAAATTGCAGAGGTCAGCATATCGGCTCGGTACTTTACGAGGCAGTGAAGAAATTCGCTAAGGAGCAGGGCTGTTATAATGTTACGCTCAACGTGTGGGAGTG
This sequence comes from Ruminococcus sp. RTP21359st1_H3_RTP21359_211015, assembly GCF_040909065.1. Classification (NCBI taxonomy): domain Bacteria; kingdom Bacillati; phylum Bacillota; class Clostridia; order Eubacteriales; family Oscillospiraceae; genus Ruminococcus; species Ruminococcus sp. RTP21359st1_H3_RTP21359_211015. Next base: position 83,850 of record NZ_JBDGDD010000004.1, on the reverse strand, counting down.
TAATCCATCGGCAAGAAAATTTTACGAAAAAGCAGGGCTGAAGCCATACAAGACAGGTATGGAAGTTATTTTATGATAAAAGATAAGAGGGTAAAAAAATGGATAAATCGAAAATTGACTACACGCTTTATCTCTGCACTGACCGTGGACTTATGTCATGCGAGACTATCGAGCAGTCGGTAGAGGAGGGCGTAAAAGGCGGCTGTACAGTTATCCAGCTAAGAGAAAAGGACTGCACTTCAAGAGAGTTCTATGAGCTTGCAGTTAGAGTAAGAAAGATAACGGACAAATACAATGTGCCGCTTATCATCAACGACAGACTTGATATTGCACAGGCTGTTGATTGTGCAGGCGTTCATCTGGGACAGGGCGATATGCCATGTGCAGTTGCAAGAAAAATCCTTGGTGAGGACAAGATAATAGGTATTTCTGCGGCAACTCTTGAAGAAGCTAAAAAAGCACAGGCAGACGGTGCAGATTACCTTGGCGTTGGTGCAATGTATGCCACCAACACAAAGACAGACGCAAGAGCTGTCACAAAGGAACAACTTGCGGAGATAAGAGCCGCTGTGGATATCCCTATCGTAATAATAGGCGGAGTTAATCAAAAAACTGTGCCGAACTTTAAGGGTATGGGTATTGACGGCGCTGCGGTAGTTTCTGCGGTGGTTTCTCAGCCTGATATTGAAAAGGCGGCAAAGGATCTTCGTGAGCTTTGCGAGGATTGTTTCGGAAGATAAGATGTTGAACGGGCGGTTATTAAGACCGTCCGTTTTTTTTGTTTTGAAAAATGTATGATTTTGTTTTTCGATTTTACACAAATTATACATTGTGCTATTGACGATTAAGTTAAAATCGGTTATAATAAATGAAAAAGCTTTGTTTTTTTGGATTAAAACGCTAATGCGTTGAAATAGTAATGTATGTTAGGAGAGTAAAAATGAAAAAAACTAAGATCGTATGCACTATCGGACCTTCCACAGATGACGAAAACATTATGCGTGAGCTTATGAAAAACGGCATGGACGTTGCGAGATTCAATTTCTCACACTCTGACCACAGTGTTCATAAGGCTCGTTTTGAAACTGTATGCAAGCTAAGGGAAGAACTTGGCGTTAATATTGCAACTCTTCTTGATACAAAAGGACCTGAGGTAAGACTTAAAAACTTTAAGGATCACAAGCCTGTTACAATCAAGGACGGCGATACATTCACACTTACCACAAGAGAAGTGGAGGGTGACGAAACTATCTGCTCTATCACATTCCCACAGCTTCCAAAGGACGTTTCTGTAGGCACTAGAATACTTATCAATGACGGAAACATCGAGCTGAAAGCACTGAGAGTTGACAGCACCGATATCGTCTGCGAAGTTATCCACGGCGGAGTTGTTTCCGACCACAAGGGTATCAACGTACCTGACGTAAACCTTTCTATGCCTTATATCTCTGACGCTGATATGTCTGACCTTGAATTTGGCGCAAAAATGGGATTTGACTATATCGCAGCTTCATTCGTAAGAACAGGCGCTGACGTTATTTATCTTAGAAAATTTACCCAGAGCCTTGGCTGGTTCAATCCTAGAATTATCGCTAAGATAGAAAACGCTCAGGGTGTTGCCAATATTGACGAGATCCTTGACGCTGCTGACGGAATAATGGTAGCAAGAGGAGATATGGGCGTTGAGATACCTTTCGAGCAGATACCTGCTATCCAGAAAGAGCTTATCAGAAAAGCCTACAACGCAGGCAAGAACGTTATCACAGCAACTCAGATGCTGGAGTCTATGATAACAAACGCACGTCCTACAAGAGCCGAGATAACCGACGTTGCAAACGCTATTTATGACGGCTCGTCTGCTATAATGCTTTCAGGGGAAACTGCCGCAGGTAAATATCCTGTTGAGGCTGTCAAGACCATGAGCCTTATCGCAGAAACGACCGAAAAGGATATCGACTATATCTCACGTTTCAAGAAAAGAGTAGACGAGAGAAATTCATCTATCACTGACGCTATCTCACACGCTACTGTTACAACTGCCCATGACCTTAATGCTGTAGCGATCCTGACAGTAACAAAGGGCGGAACAACAGCAAGAACGCTTTCAAAATTCCGTCCGAACTGTCCTATAATCGCACTTACAACTGACGATACAACATATCATCAGCTCAGCCTTTCATGGGGTATCAGAGCAGGCGTTATCGAAGAGAAAACAAACACTGACGAACTCATCAGACACGCTCTGGAGCGTTCTGTGGAGCTTGGCTATCTGAAGAAGGGCGACCTTGTCGTTATTACAGCAGGAGTACCGCTTGGAATGAGCGGAACGACAAATCTGCTCAAAGTCGAGAGAGCGTAGTTTTTAAGTGAGGAGTGAGGAATGGCAGCGCCATACCGAGCAAATCACCAACACAAAGTAAAAGCACACACGAGTGAAGCGAGCAAAAGGTACAGGGCAAAGCTCTGTCGGAGCTTGAGGCAGAGCCTTAATAGGAACAAGCCTACTAAGCGGTGCAGAAAAGCAATAGAACAATTGCAAAAAAATCAATTACAAAGCGGTGTCGGAGCGGAATGCTCTGCACCGCTTTTGTTGCGAAAAATGTTTGAGCTTTTTGGAGGCGATCACTTTTTTTATTCAAATAATTTTCCGTGAATTGGGTAACCAATTCTAACATATGAAAGAAGTATGGCGTAAGAGTAATATTTCTGAATGTGACTTGACTTTGATTTTGAAGTATGTTATTATTTTAACATACGAGCGGTAGTATTATTAATAGGTATGCAATACTGAATATTGAGGTAATATGTGCTGCCCGAAATCTTATGTCAGGAGAGTATAAAATGGAAAGACAGTTTTATGACGAATGGGAAGGCTTTAAGCCCGGCAGATGGTCAAACACTTCTATCAATCTTCGTGATTTTATCCAGAAGAACTTCACACCATATGACGGTGACGACAGCTTCCTTACAGGCCCTACAGAAGCAACTACTAAGCTCTGGGAACAGGTAATGGAGCTTTCAAAGAAGGAGAGAGAAGCCGGCGGTGTTCTCGATATGGACACTAAGATCGTTTCTACTATCACCTCACACGGCCCTGGTTACCTTAACAAGGATCTTGAAAAGATCGTTGGTTTCCAGACTGACAAGCCTTTCAAGCGTTCTCTTCAGCCTTTCGGCGGTATCAGAATGGCTATGAATGCTTGCGAGCAGAACGGCTACACAGTTGATCCTGAAGTTGTAAAGATCTTTACTGAATATAGAAAAACTCACAATCAGGGCGTTTTTGACGCTTACACACCTGAGATGAAGCTTGCCAGACACGCTGCTATCATCACAGGTCTTCCAGACGCTTACGGCAGAGGAAGAATCATAGGCGACTACAGAAGAGTTGCTCTTTATGGTATAGACTATCTCGTTGAGGACAAGAAGGATCAGCTTGCTACTTCACTGGTAAGAATGACTTCTAAGAACATAAGACTCAGAGAAGAGCTTTCTGAGCAGATCAGAGCCCTTGGCGAACTCAAGAAGCTTGGCGAGATCTACGGCTACGATATATCACGTCCTGCTAAGAACGCTAAGGAAGCTATCCAGTGGCTGTACTTCGGCTATCTTGCTGCTGTTAAGGAGCAGAATGGTGCTGCAATGTCACTTGGCAGAACTTCTACATTTATTGATATATACATCAAGAGAGATATGGACAGAGGTATCCTCACAGAGCAGGAGGCTCAGGAGCTTGTTGACCACTTCATCATGAAGCTCAGACTTGTTAAGTTCGCAAGAACACCTGAGTATAACTCACTGTTCTCAGGCGACCCAACTTGGGTAACAGAGTCTATCGGCGGCGTTTCTATCGACGGCGTTCCAATGGTAACAAAGACTTCATTCAGATATCTCCACACACTTGAGAACCTTGGTCCTGCACCAGAGCCAAACATGACAGTTCTGTGGAGCACAAAGCTTCCTTTAAACTTCAAGAAGTTCTGTGCTAAGACTTCTATCAAGACTTCTGCTATCCAGTACGAGAACGACGACCTTATGAGAGTTACACACGGTGACGACTACGCTATCGCTTGCTGTGTATCTTCAATGAGGATCGGTAAGGAAATGCAGTTCTTCGGTGCAAGAGCTAACCTTGCTAAGTGCTTGCTTTATGCTATCAACGGCGGTGTTGACGAAAGACTTAAGATACAGGTAGGTCCTAAGTATCGTCCTGTTACAGGCGATTACCTCGATTATGATGATGTAATGGCTAAGTATGACGATATGATGGAGTGGCTGGCTGGTCTGTATGTAAATACATTGAACGTTATCCACTATATGCACGATAAGTATTCTTATGAGAGAGTTCAGATGGCTCTTCATGACAGAGATGTTAAGAGATACTTCGCTACTGGTATCGCAGGTCTGTCAGTTGTTGCTGACTCACTTTCTGCTATCAAGTACGCTAAGGTAAAGTGCATCAGAGATGAGGACGGAATCGTAACTGACTACGAAGTTGAGGGCGATTTTCCTAAGTATGGCAACAATGACGAGAGAGTTGACAAGATCGCAGTTGACCTCGTTAGAACATTCATGGACAAGATCAGAAAGCACCACACATACAGAGATGGTGTTCCTACAATGTCTATCCTTACTATCACATCTAACGTTGTTTATGGTAAGAAGACTGGTTCTACACCTGACGGAAGAAAGATCGGTGTGCCTCTTGCTCCTGGTGCTAACCCAATGCACGGCAGAGATACTCACGGCGCATCTGCATCACTTTCTTCTGTTGCTAAGCTGCCATTCAGACACGCTCAGGACGGTATCTCAAACACATTCTCTATCATTCCTGACGCTCTTGGCAAGGACGACAAGGTATTCATGGGCGACCTTGATATCGAAAGCATAGCTAAGGAGCTTAACGAAGATGGGGTTTAATGTTAAAAAGGACGAGGACGAGGCTCAGGTAAACGAGCTTGTTGACGTCATTGACAGACTTATGATGGGCGGTCAGGGTCATCTTACGATAGACATTGACGAAACTGAAGAAGGTCTGAACGTTAAAACTTACAGCACTTCCGATTGTGGCGGTGACGGCAAGACGGCTTGCTGTCAGCCTACAGAAGAGGACGCTGTTGACAGAGATGAAGATTAACTCCCTATTTTAGAAAACGGCGGAGGTTCGTTTTCCGCTTGTTTTCCATAAATACTAAGAAAGGAATGTAATACTATGGCAAACTTTGAACCAACAGAGGCACAGGTAGACAACCTTATCGGACTTCTTGACGGATATGCTGAAAAAGGCGGTCATCACCTTAATGTAAATGTACTTAACAGAGAAACTCTTCTGGACGCTCAGGCTCACCCTGAGAAGTATCCACAGCTCACTATCAGAGTTTCAGGCTACGCTGTAAACTTCGTAAAGCTTACTAAGGAGCAGCAGGACGACGTTATTTCAAGAACGTTCCACAAGAGCCTTTAATTTGAGCTTTGCCGCATAGAATGAGTTTCTTTGCGGATAATATGCACACGGGCGGTCGGCGTCGTCTTACATGGAACTTCTTGTTTTATGTGGAGGGGAGCTGCCGCTCGTTTGTTACTTTTTGTGGATAGGTGTGCGGTGATATAAATTTGTGAGCGAGCAGAAACGGGACGTCGAGGGCGCCGTCCCCTACAGAATGGTTTGTGCAGGCTGAACGGGCGTGCGTTCATGCGAAATAAAAAAGGAGGGATATCCCATGGAGGGATTTATACATTCTACGGAAAGCTTTGGTACGGTGGACGGACCGGGGATAAGGTTTGTTATTTTCTTTCAGGGTTGTCCTATGAGATGTCTTTACTGCCACAATCCTGATACTTGGAAGATAGGCACTGGTACAAAGAGGACGGTTGAAAGTCTGCTGGCGGAATATGACTCGGTAAAAGAGTTCATGAAAAACGGCGGAATTACCTGCACGGGCGGTGAGCCTCTGGTACAAATAGACTTTGTGACGGAGCTTTTTGAAAAGGCTAAGGAAAAGGGGATACACACTTGTCTTGACAGCTCGGGCATCACTTTTACGCCTGACAGCACGGAAAAGTTTGAAAGGCTTTGCAAATGCACTGACCTTGTTATGCTGGATATCAAGCATATTGACCGTGAGGAACACAAGAAGCTTACTGGGCATTACAATGACAACATTCTTGCGTTTGCGAAGTTTTTGTCGGAGCATGGTGTGCCTATATGGATACGTCATGTTGTTGTGCCGGGTATCACGGACAAGGAAGAATACCTTTTCAGGCTGGGCGAGTTTATCTCACAGCTCAAGACTTTGAAAGCGCTTGACGTTCTGCCTTACCACACTATGGGCAAGGTAAAGTATGAGCAGCTCGGTATAGATTATCCTCTTGGTGACACGCCGCCTCTTGACAAGGAGGACGCTGTTAAGGCGAGAGATGTTATCATGAGAGGGCTTAAAGCGGCGTTGAAAAAGAGAAAATAGGCTTTGCATAAGCCGTAAAAGCGGGCGAACGCTGTTCGCCCCTACAGATTATATTGGGTCATTTTAATACGGGCAGGCTTTGGTCTGCCTGTTTTTTTGTGTAAAAGTATATATTTTTCTCGACAAGTTTTTGAAAATATTCTGCATATTTGGATAATTGACGGCAGGCTTAAAATATGGTAAAATGAATGAGTAAGAAATACAGCAATAGAATATTGTCAGGACAGGTTTATATTGGAAACGCACATTCTCTGAATGATAACGAACAACACAGCGTCTGCGAAAGGGCTGTAGGTTTGATATCATAAGGAGGATTTTTTTATGCCAAAGAATTTGTTTCAGGAGATAGTTTTTACGGTGCTGATGGTGTTTGTGATGGTATATGCCATGATATGCTACAACATTGCACTCAACATGGGCGGAATGTCAAATGCCGTATTTCTCAAGGCGTTTCACGAGCTTGTGATAATGGCTCCGATAGCTTTTGTTCTTGACTTTTTTGCTGTGGGAAAGATAGCAAAGAAAAAGGCTTTCAGCATTGTTGATGTGAGAAAGGATAATCCTTTTCATCTTGTGCTTGCCATATCTGTTATCTCTGTTATTTTTATGTGCCCACTCATGAGCCTTGCGGCTACGCTGCTTTTTAAGGACGCAGGCAGGGAAGTTATTGCGGTATGGTTAGAAACAACGGCTATGAACTTTCCTATGGCTCTTTGCTGGCAGCTTTTCTTTGCAGGTCCGATAGTTAGATTCGTCTTCGGACTTATTTTCAGAGAACGTGAACAGAGAAGCGGGGCTGTATCTGCAGCTGCGGAATAAGGTTTTTACGAGTGGACTTCAGTCTGCTCGTTTTTTATTTTACACTGAAAAATAAAAACTAAAAAAAGTGTTAAAAGCCTTTACAAAGGCAGGCGGTTGTGTTATAATAGTAATCGTAAAAATTTGCGTGAAAAAGGAGGAGCTTATAGTGCAGAAGGCGTATCTGATTTTGGAGAACGGTACTATTTTCGAGGGTAAAAGTTTCGGCGCAGCTGGCGAAGCTATTGGCGAAATTGTTTTTACTACGGCTATGACAGGCTATCTCGAAACACTTACTGACCCTAGTTACTACGGACAGATAGTTGTTCAGACATTTCCGTTAATTGGTAACTATGGCGTTATTCCTGAGGATTTTGAAAGTGAATGTCCTCATGTTAAAGCTTATATTGTTAGAGATTGGTGTCAAGAGCCTAGCAACTTCCGTTGTGAGGGTGATCTTGACACTTTTTTAAAGCAGCATAACATCGTAGGTCTTTACGGTATCGACACTCGTCAGCTCACAAAGATAGTTCGTGAGTCGGGTGTTATGAACGGAAAGATCGTTCCTGAGGGTTCAAGTTTCGGACTGACAGATCTGAAGAACTACACGATAGTTGAGGCTGTAAAGAACACGACCTGCTCGGAGGAGAAAACATTCGAGCCTGAGGGCGAGGTCAAGAGAAAGGTAGTGCTTTACGATTTTGGTGCAAAGCACAACATTGGAAGAGAGCTTGTCAAGAGAGGCTGCGAGGTAACTGTTGTTCCTGCATACACAAAGGCAGAGAGGATAAAGGAGCTTGCACCTGACGGCATAATGCTTTCAAATGGACCTGGAGATCCTGCGGAGAATGTGGAGATAATCGAGGAGCTTAAAAAGCTTTCTGAGATGAAGATACCTACTTTTGGAATTTGTTTGGGCCATCAGCTTTTGGCACTTGCACATGGTGCGATGACACACAAGCTGAAGTATGGTCACAGAGGTGCGAACCAGCCTGCTGAGAACACTGAAACAGGCAGAGTTTACATAACATCACAGAACCATGGATATGCAGTAGAGAACGATTCGCTCCCTGAGGGTGAAGCAAAGGCGCTTTATGTAAATGCCAATGACGGCACTTGTGAGGGTATCAGATATCTCAACGAGCCTGCATTTTCTGTACAGTTCCACCCAGAGGCTTGTGGTGGTCCGCATGATACTGATTTCTTGTTTGATGAGTTTATTGCGCTCATTGACACTAACAAGAAATAAGCTCTGATTTTTTGAAGTATAGAAATTATTGATCTCAGTTTCTGCAACAGTAGGGGCGAACAGTGTTCGCCCGTGGCTGACGGAATGTGTTTGATATGACTATTGTAGTGTTCATTATTCGAGCGGCTTTTATATGGGGCGGTCGTGATAGTGAACGGGCGAACGCTGTTCGCCCCTACATTATGTTTTACTGAGGTCGTTAAGCTTTAACACAGAGGGCTGCTGGGTGCGGTTTTCGAGAGTGTGAGAAGGGATAACTCCTCACTCCTCACTCCTCACTTTCAGCGTTTCTCTAAACTTTTCAGAAAGGATTGAATTTAAGTGCCTTTAAATAAAGATATAAAACGAGTTCTCGTTATCGGCTCGGGTCCTATCGTTATAGGTCAGGCTGCTGAGTTTGACTATGCAGGTACACAGGCTTGCCGTGCGCTCAAGCAGGAGGGTCTGGAGGTTATTCTTATAAACTCTAACCCTGCTACTATCATGACGGACAATGCTATGGCTGACAAGATATACATTGAGCCGCTTAATCTTGAAACTGTTAAGAGAGTTATCAAAAAAGAACGCCCTGACAGCCTGCTTTCTACCCTTGGCGGTCAGACGGGTCTTACGCTTTCTATGCAGCTTGCTAAGGAGGGATTCCTTGACAAGTATAATGTAAAGCTTCTTGGTGCTAACCCTGAAACTATCGACAAGGCTGAGGACAGACAGATGTTCAAGGACACTATGGAGTCTATCGGTCAGCCATGTATCCCGTCTAAGGTCGTTAATACTGTTGAGGACGCTGTAGACTTCGCTAATCAGCCTGGTATCGGTTATCCTCTTATCATCAGACCTGCTTTTACACTTGGCGGTACAGGCGGCGGTATAGTTAATGATGAAGAAGAACTGAAAGAGATCACAAGAAACGGTCTTTATCTTTCACCTATCACTCAGGTGCTTGTTGAGAAATGTATCGCAGGCTGGAAAGAGATCGAGTTCGAGGTAATGAGAGATGCTAAGGGCAACGTTATCACTGTTTGCTCAATGGAGAACTTTGATCCTGTTGGTGTTCACACAGGCGACTCTATCGTTATCGCTCCTGCTGTTACGCTGGCTGATAAGGAATATCAGATGCTCCGTTCCGCAGCTTTGAAGATAATCGATACTCTTAAAGTAGAGGGTGGCTGTAACTGTCAGTTCGCTCTTAACCCTGATAGCTTCGAGTATGCTGTTATCGAGGTAAACCCTAGAGTTTCACGTTCTTCCGCACTTGCTTCTAAGGCGACAGGTTATCCTATCGCTAAGGTCGCAGCTCAGATAGCTATCGGATATACTCTTGACGAGATAAAGAATGCTGTAACAGGCAAGACCTATGCTTGCTTTGAGCCTGCCCTTGACTATGTTGTTGTTAAGCTCCCTAAGTGGCCTTTCGACAAGTTCGTTTATGCTAAGCGTGAGCTTGGTACACAGATGAAGGCTACAGGTGAAGTTATGGCTATCGGCTCTACTTTTGAGCAGGCTATAATGAAGGCTGTAAGAGGAGCTGAGATAGGTCATGACTGCCTTATCTCACCTAAGATGCTTGACCTTGATGACAAGACTATCCATGACAGACTTTCTGACTGCACAGACGAAAGACTTTTCGTTGTATACGAGGCTCTCAGACGTGGAGTTTCTGTTGATGAGATACACAGCATCACTAAGATAGACGAGTGGTTCCTCTACAAGCTTTGCAAGCTTATCGACATGGAAAAGACGCTCAAGAATGACTTCAATGAGGAAACTTATCTTGAAGCTAAGAAGATAGGCTATACTGATAAGGTCATCGAGAAGATAACAGGCAAGAAGATAGAAAAGCCTGTTCATGCTGTATTTAAAATGGTTGATACCTGTGCGGCTGAGTTTGCGGCTATGACACCTTACTTCTACTCAACATATGACAACGAGGACGAGGCAAGCGAGTTCATTGCAAACAGGGGTCATGACAGAAAGACTGTTATAGTATTCGGTTCAGGTCCTATCAGAATAGGTCAGGGTATCGAGTTCGACTATGCGTCAGTTCACTGCGTATGGGCTTTGAAAGAAAAGGGCTATGACGTTGTTATCGTAAACAACAACCCTGAAACTGTTTCAACTGACTTTGATACTGCTGACAGACTTTATTTCGAGCCTCTTACTGACGAGGACGTTATGAACATCATCAGAGTTGAAAAGCCTGTTGGCGTTGTTGTGGCATTCGGCGGACAGACTGCTATCAAGCTCACAAAGCACATGGCTGAACATGGTGTAAACATTCTGGGTACTCCTCCTGACGCTATCGACGCTGCTGAGGACAGAGAGAGATTTGACGAACTGCTTGAACAGCTTAAGATAAAAAGACCGCAGGGCTTCACTGTCATGACTTGTGACGAGGCTCTTGAAGTTGCAAATAAGATACACTATCCTGTTCTTATGAGACCGTCTTACGTTCTCGGCGGACAGAACATGATAATCGCATTCAACGATGACGATATCAAGGAATACATGGCTATCATTCTCGACCAGGGAATAGAGAACCCTGTACTTATAGACAAGTACCTTATGGGTACTGAGCTTGAGATAGACGCTATCTGTGACGGCGAGGATATCCTTATCCCTGGTATCATGGAGCATATCGAGAGAACAGGTATCCACTCAGGCGACTCTATTGCGGTTTATCCTGCATGGAACGTTTCTGATAGCCTGATAAACAGAATTATCGAGTGCTCAAAGAAGCTTGCTATCGCTCTTAACACAAAGGGTCTTGTAAACATTCAGTATATTGCATACCATGACGAGATATATGTTATCGAGGTAAACCCACGTTCTTCAAGAACTATCCCTTATATCTCTAAGGTAACGGGCGTTCCTATGGTAGACCTTGCAACTAAGTGTATGCTTGGCGAGAAGCTGAAAGACATGGGCTACGGCACTGGTCTTTACAGAAATTCACCATATGTTGCCGTTAAAGTTCCTGTATTCTCATTCGAGAAGCTTATCGGCGTTGACAACCACCTTGGACCTGAGATGAAGTCAACAGGTGAGGTACTTGCAGTTTCTAATTCTCTTGAAGAGTCACTGTATAAGGGCCTTACTGCTGCTGGCTACAAGCTTGGCAAGAAGGGCGGAGTATTCATCACTGTCAGAGATTCTGACAAGGGCGAGATACCACAGACGGCTAAGATGTTCGCTGATCTTGGATTTAAGATATACGCTACAAACGGCACTGCTAAGGTGCTTCACGAGCACGGCATTGACGCTGAGGTAGTGGCAAAGATACACGAGAACGAGGACAACAACACTCTTACACTTATCGAGAGCGGAAAGATAGCTTATGTTATCTCCACTTCTTCAAAGGGAAGAATACCTACAAGAGATTCTGTTAAGATAAGAAGAAAGACAGTTGAGTGGAACATTCCTTGTCTGACTTCTATCGACACTGCAAACGCTATTGCGGCATCTATCAGAAGTAAATACACTGAGTCAACTACTGAGATAGTTGATATCAACAACATGAGAACTGAAAAGCAGACATTTGAGTTCACAAAGATGCAGGGCTGCGGCAATGACTACATCTACTTCAACTGCTTTGACCAGAGAATAGACAATCCTGAGGGTCTGGCACTCAATCTGTCTGACAGACACTTCGGTATCGGCGGCGACGGTGTTATCCTTATCTGCCGTTCAAAGGTCGCAGACGCTAAGATGAGAATGTTCAATCTTGACGGTTCTGAGGGCAAGATGTGCGGAAACGGTATCAGATGCGTTGCTAAGTTCATGAGAGATAACGGCATTGTTGACAAGGACGAAATGACTATCGAAACACTTTCGGGAATCATGACAGTTTCACTTATCCGTCACTACGGTGAGGTTAGCGGTGCGACTGTAAACATGGGCAAGGCTATTCTTGCTCCTCACCTTGTTCCTGTTGACCTTGAGCCTGACGAGAACGGCAGGGTAGTTGACAGAAAGGTGAACATTGCAGGAAATGACTACAACATCACCTGCGTTTCAATGGGCAACCCACACGCTGTTGTATTCATGAACAATGTTGACAGCCTTGACATTGACAAGGTAGGTCCTGAGTTCGAGCATGACAAGATATTCCCTGAGAGAGTGAACGCTGAGTTCATCAAGGTGATCGATGACCACACACTCAAGATGAGAGTATGGGAGAGAGGCTCCGGCGAAACTTGGGCTTGCGGCACCGGTGCTTGTGCAGCAGCAGTTGCGGCTGTTCTTAACGGATTCTGCAAAAAGGACGAGGAAATATCTGTTATACTTAAGGGAGGCACTCTTAAGATAAGATACACAGACGAGGCTGTATATCTTACAGGCGACGCTGTAACAGTATTCTCAGGTCACATCGTAATGTAAATTTCGCAGCGGACACTGCGTTAAAAAAGCGGCAGCCGCAGAGCGTTTTGAATGTGCTTTGCGGCTGTGTGCGTTTTATAAGTTTGACCCGTGAAACTTCGGGTCGCAAAAATGAAAAGGAGTTGGAATTATGCCAAGTATCAACGAAAATTTTCTCAAGCTGGAAAAGAACTATCTTTTTATAAACATTGCCAAGAAGGTAAAGGCCTTCACTGAGGCACACCCTGAGGCTGACATCATCAGAATGGGTATCGGCGACGTTACTCAGCCTATCGCAAAGTGCGTTGTTGAGGCAATGAAAAAGGGCGCTGACGAAATGGGCGTCAAGGAAACATTCAAGGGCTATGAGGACAGCGGTGCAGGATATGACTTCCTGAAAGAGGCTGTTGCAGGCTACTACAAGAGCTTCGGTGTTGACATTCCTGCTGACGACATCAGGATAAACGACGGTGCAAAGTCTGACTGCGGAAACATTGTTGACATTTTCGGTGACGACAATGTAGTGCTTATCACAGACCCTGCATATCCTGTTTATGTTGACACAAACCTTATGAACGGCAGAAAGGTAATTTATGCTGATTCAAACGAGGAGAACAACTTTGCGGCTATGCCTGACGAGAACGTAAAGTGCGACATTATTTATCTTTGCTCACCTAACAATCCAACAGGTTCTGTTTACACTAAGGAGCAGCTTAAAGTTTGGATAGACTATGCAAAGAAGAACAACGCTATCATCATTTACGATTCTGCATACGAGGCATTCATTACAGAAAAGGACGTACCAAGAAGTATTTTTGCTGTTGAGGGTGCAAAGGAATGTGCTATCGAGATGTGCTCACTTTCAAAGACTGCCGGCTTTACCGGTATGAGATGCGGATATACAGTTATCCCACACGAGCTTGTTGTTAAGGCATCTGACGGCAGCGAAGTATCTATCGCTCAGCTTTGGGGCAGACGTGAAGGCTCAAAGTTCAATGGTGTATCATATCCTGTTCAGTGTGCTGCTGCGGCTGTATTCACTGAGGAGGGTCAGAAACAGACAAGAGCAAACATTGAATACTATCAGAACAACGCAAAGGTAATGGCTTCCACACTTGACGAGCTTGGTATCAAGTACACAGGCGGCAAGAACTCGCCATACATTTGGCTGAAATGCCCTAACAACATGGGCTCATGGGAGTTCTTTGATTATCTTCTTGAGAACGCAAATGTTGTTGGCACACCTGGCGCAGGTTTTGGCAAGAACGGCGAAGGCTGGTTCAGACTTACTGCTTTTGGTGACAAGGACAGAACTGTTGAGGCTATGGAGAGAATAAAGAAGCTGCTTTCTAAGTAGTGAGGAGTGAGGAGTGAGGAATTATTCTTGCTTTTACTCTGATATTCTCGGATAGGTTTTATATGATTTTAAAAGGGCGGTTTTGACCGCTCTTTTTTGTTCGCAAATTCTACCGCCGCAAAATGAGATAGTAAAAGCGGTGCAGAGTTTTTTACTCCGACACCGCTTTGTTATTTGCTTTAGTTTGTGTTTCTTCTACTTGGTAGTGGCTCTTTGCTAGGTTTGGCTATGCCATTCCTCACTCCTCACTTAGCCTACACCTTTATTCTCCGATACTCTCCCGGAGTCATATTTTCATACCGCTTGAATACCACAGAGAAATAAGATCCGTCCTGAAAGCCGGTTTCATCTGATATCTCGCCTATGGTCTTGTTGGAATACACAAGCAGATCCTTTGCGTGCTGTACCCTTACTTGCGCAAGATACTCCATAGGTCTGAGCTGAAAATTTTTCTTAAAAAGTCTGCATAAGTGCTGCTCGGATACTCCTGCGATTTTTGCAAGCTCGTTAAGCTTTATTTGCTCCGGATAATGCTCTTCAATATACTGCAATACGTCTGCCAAGGCAACAGATTGTGCGGTATAAAATGACGAAAGCCTGTTATCAGCTATTTTACGATATTCTATAAGAAAGTCGTAAAGCTGTGCTGAAGCGTAATGATTGCCATAAAGCTTATCACTTTTCAGAGTATAATAGATGCGTGTTATGATACGGCGTAATCTGTCCATATCTACCCCTTGAATGGCGGTGAACTTATTAAGCTTCCACTGCTCCAAGAGGGGAATGACCTGTGAGCCGGAAAAGGCTATCCAATCCAGATACCACGCATCGCTTAGGGCATGATACTCATGTGGACAGAATGGGGGGATATAGAAAACAGTATCGGGCGGTATTTTTGTGGTTTCTCCGTTTATTATGACCTCGCCCTCCCCTGAGCGTGACAAAAATATTTGTGGGTACTCATAGCCATCTGCACGTTTTATTGGAAACTGCCAGCTTTCAAGTCCCAGACCTACCACATAAAAGGGCAGGTTTTTTTCGTCGCCTATGACGGGATATATCTGTTTATACATTATTCTGCACCCCCAATATACATATCTTTATAATACCACTGGGTTTGGGGTTTGTCAAGATAAAACTATTCTTTTGCTGAGCTTTTAAAGAAAAGCGAAAAGATAAAGGCGAATGTCATGGCTGCAGTTATGCCTGCGGCGGAGGCGGTAAGTCCCCCTGTGAAAATGCCTAGGAAGCCTATTTTATCTATCTGTTCACGGACACCGTTATAGAGAAGATAGCCGAAGCCCGTGAGAGGTACAGTTGCGCCACAGCCTGAGAGGTCTATAAGTGGCTTATAAAGTCCCAGCGCACCCAGAAGCACGCCGCCTGTGACGTATGCCACCAGTATTCGTGCGGGGGTCAGTTTTGTGAAGTCCATAAGCACCTGTCCTATGGCACAAAAAAGACCTCCTATAAGAAAAGCCCATAGATAGTCCATTAGTTTGCTCCTTTCATATCTTTTTCCCCTGACAACCACACGAGATGTGAGATAGAGGGGATAGATTCTCCTTGCTGATTTACTGTTGGTGACATTAGCGCACCCGTGGCAGCAAAGAGGATATTTTTTATTTCACCTGCACGGAGCTTCGGGAGAAAATAGCCGCACAGAACGCTTCCTGCACACCCGCAGCCGCTTCCCCCTGCGTGGA
Organism: Ruminococcus sp. RTP21359st1_H3_RTP21359_211015; assembly: GCF_040909065.1. Taxonomy (NCBI): domain Bacteria; kingdom Bacillati; phylum Bacillota; class Clostridia; order Eubacteriales; family Oscillospiraceae; genus Ruminococcus; species Ruminococcus sp. RTP21359st1_H3_RTP21359_211015. The sequence continues at coordinate 67,920 of NZ_JBDGDD010000004.1, read as the reverse complement.
TATCCTGCTCGTCAAAGTCGTAGAGCATCATACCGCAATCTTTATGATTGTCACGGATATTTATATTTTCACGCTCGAAAAGCTCACAGAGAATACGGCTTCCAACTTTGCCAAGGTCGCCTGTGACGATATAATCGAAGTCGGAGGGGGTCATGCCTGTGTCGGTGAAAAATGTGCTTATGGTGGAAAAGGCTGCAGGTGCCATGGCTGCACCCATGTTGTTGGCGTCGCTCACGCCCAAGTCAACTATTTTTCCGATAGTACAGCCCCTGATGTAGGGGGGCTTGTCCGAGGGGGCAACCACCAATGAGCCTGAGGCTGTGGCTGTCCACTGAGATGTGGGAGTACGCTGTCCACCGTAGTTGAGGGGAAAGCGGTACTGTCTTTCAGCGGTGCAGAAGTGGGAGGATGTGACCGCCATTGCTTTTTTTGCCAGGTCGTTGTCAACGAAAAGAGAGGCGAGGAGAAGTCCCTCCGCCATGGTGGAGCAGGCTCCGTAAATGCCGAGAAAGGGCATTTCAAAGGCTCTTACGCCATAGGTAGTGCCGACACACTGATTTAGCAGATCACCGCCGAAAAGCACGTCTATATCCTCGGGGGAGAGGGCGGCTTTATCCAAAGCGTGAAGCACTGCCTGCTTTTGAAGCTGACTTTCGCCCTTTTCAAAGCTATCTGTGGATAAATAGGGATCGTCATTTATTTTGTCAAAATAATCGCCCAAAGGTCCTTCGTTTTCTTTTTTGCCGCCTATGGCTGCGAAAGAGATGACAGAGGGTGAGGTTTTCATAAGCTTAGTGGCTTTCATTTTATCACTCCTATTGATGAATATCGTCATTTGATGTTATTTTCTACATTGCAGATGAAAATATGCAAAAAAAGTTTGGCGTTTTAAACGTAAACTTAAAACTATCTTAAAATAAACTTGTTTTGATCTCAAAATCGTTGACATATTCACAAAAAAAAGATATAATTAAATAGTCGATTTATTGTTGATTATGTAGTGTTTTGTTAAGTGGTATGTGTGAAGGGAGGATATGTCCCGTCGGGGGCATAGTTTTAGATGAAGAAAAATGAAGATAAGCCGGTGGTCATAAAGCTTGACCGAAAAAAAATAAAGCAGTCGGCTAAAGGCAGGGTGAAGCGAAATTATATCGCCTGCATAGCAGTGTGCTTCATAATGGTATTTATTGCAGGAGAATATGGCTCGACCACGCAGAATGTGTCAAGCTATGATAATTCTCACGTTGCTGATCTTAAATATGACGCCGAAGATAAGGAAGAGATCATTGAGGATATGGTTAAAAATGGTCTTACGGCAGAACAGGTCAGTGACAAGTGGCAGATAGATAATCCTGACGCTGTAAAAAAGTGGTTGGACGCTTATAAAAAATACGGAGTTGACGGGCTAAATTCAAAGGAAGTCACGTTCTTTGGTTCATCAAACGACACTTCTAATCTGGAAGCACTGGCAGACGCTTTTTCTTTTAGCCGAAATGCAAAGAAAAAGGCACAGACCTATCTTAATGACAGGCTCAATAATTTTACAGCCTCTGCTTCGGTTTATTTTGACAGTGCAACAAGCTCTAATTCCTATCAGTTTTCATTGCTTACGGCGATAATGAATGTTTTAGGAAAAAAATCCACATGGGATACTATAGTTTCATTTGTGTATTTTATTTTCCAGTTGATGTTCACCATATTCATAGTGAATGTGCTTTGGGTATGTGAGAGAAGATTTTTCCTTGAAAATCACACATACAAGAAAACGAAGATAGGCAGACTAGGCTTTCTTTTCCGCGAGAGAACGCTTCACCCCGCAAGGACTATGTTTGTAACCAGCATATATCAGACCTTATGGGCGTTTACTATCGTGGGATATCCTATAAAACATTATGCCTATTCAATGGTACCGTTCATATGTGCGGAAAACCCTAACATCAAGACGAGAAAGGCAATAAAGCTTTCTATTGCCATGACTAGGGGATACAAGTGGCAGCTTTTCAAGGTGGATCTTTCTATGATAGGCTGGACACTGCTTTCGAGCATATCGTTCGGTGCGGTGGGAGTATTCTGGTCTAACCCATACACAACTGCGATAGACGCAGAGGTGTATTTACAGCTAAGGCGTGAGGCTATCAAGAACAAGATAGAGGGCTATGAGGAGCTTAATGACAAGCTGCTTGACCTTGACCTTCTGGAAGAGCTTATGGCTGAGGAAGCTGCACAAAAGGGCGAAAATCCTGACATTGTTAGAAGCATACCGATATGCACGGTAAAAGTGCCTGAAAATAATGAGAATGGGGGCGGTGAATAATGGAGAGAACGCTGACGCTTGACGATCTGCGGGAATTTGAGCAATACCCCGGTCTTGCGGTAGACAGAAAGGCGCATTTCAGCCGATTTGCCAACAAGACTATAGTTCACCGTGACTATCACAGAAACTATACACTAATGACGTATATACTGCTGTTTTTCATATTCGCATTTATAGGCTGGATATGGGAAGTGGGCATACACATCGTTGAGGACGGAGTTTTCGTCAATCGAGGAACCATGTTTGGTCCATGGCTTCCTATATATGGTTTTGGCGGTGTGTGCGGTATCATACTGCTGAAGCGGTTCATAGACCACCATGTGGCGACTTTTTTCCTTGTTGTGGGGTTATGCTCGGTGGTCGAATACGTAACGAGCTGGTATCTTGAAACGTTCAAGCACATGAAATATTGGGATTACACGGGATATTTCTGCAACATCAATGGCAGGATATGTCTTGAGGGAGCGTTGATATTTGGCTTTGCAGGCTGTGCAGGAATATACATCATGGCACCGTTTTTTGATGATCTTTTGAAGAAGATACCATTCAAGGCAAGGTTTGCGGCGTGCGTGATACTTGTTGTATTATTCTGTTGTGACGCTGTTTACTCAAAGGCTAATCCTAATCAGGGCAAGGGCATAACTGATTATGCGGCTTACAATCTGCCTTTTCACAGGGTCGTGGTTAGTGAGGAGCTAGGAGTTAGGAGTGAGGAATTATTATTGCTACACTCTGATATTCTCGGATAGGTTTGATATGATTTTTAGAAGGGCGGTTTTTGACCGTCCCTACGGATTTTTTGGGGATAGAAAAGCGGTGCAGAGTTTTCACTCCGACACCGCTTTATCTTTTGTTCTTTATTTAGTGCTTGTGATTTACTCGGTTTGGCTATGCCATTCCTCAGTCCTCACTCCTCATTCCTCATTTAATTAGAGTTTTAATCCAAAGCTTATTGATAATGCCGAATTTACTGCGGACATGGAGCTTACGTCAAGTGTTCCCATTTTCTCCTTTAGCCTTTTCTTGTCCAATGTACGGATCTGTTCCAACAATACCACGGAATCTTTCGCTAGTCCGCAGGTGCCGCCGCCAACTTCTATATGTGTCGGCAGTTTCGCTTTATCAAGGCGGCTCGTTATTGCCGCTGCTATCACTGTGGGTGAATGCTTATTGCCTATGTCATTTTGTACTATCAGCACCGGTCGCATACCGCCTTGCTCTGAGCCTACCACTGGGCTGAGATCTGCATAATATATATCGCCCCTGTGTACAGTCACTTGTAAACACTCCTATTCTATGGGCTTTCGCCTTGATTTGCAGGCTTTTGCTCCTGCTTGTTCCTATTATTGCCTTATTATCGGGGTATTATACCAAAGTATCTATTTTGTTACAAGGTGCAGGGCTGTTTTATTTTATGCGGCAGCAGTGCTTTGGGTGAAAAGTCAGTATTGGTTGACTTTTCACGGTCAAAGTGATATACTTAACATAGTAAATAAAGGCGTAAATGCCTTGAAAGGAATGATTCTATGAGCGAAGGCTGCACACATGATTGCGAAAACTGTGCTTCAAAATGCTCTGATAAAAAGAGCTTGAAAGAGGAGCTTAATGCTGCGAGCTCTGTGAAAAAGGTATATGCAGTAATGAGTGGAAAGGGTGGCGTAGGCAAGTCTTTGGTAACGAGTATGCTTGCAGTAACGGCACAAAGACGTGGTTTTAAGACCGCTGTGCTGGACGCTGACATAACAGGCCCGTCTATACCGACAGCGTTTAATATCCACGAGAGAGCTAATACCAATATGTATGGCATTATCCCTGCGGTGAGCAAGACCGGTATTGAGATAATGAGCCTTAATCTGCTTCTTGAAAATGAAACTGACCCTGTTGTATGGCGTGGCCCTGTTATTGCAGGCGCAGTGAAGCAGTTTTGGACAGATGTGGCATGGAACGACGTTGACGTGATGTTTATAGATATGCCACCAGGAACAGGTGATGTGCCGCTGACAGTTTTTCAATCCATTAAGGTTGACGGCATAGTTATCGTCACATCGCCACAGGAATTGGTTTCCATGATAGTCGAGAAAGCGGTGCATATGGCGGATATGATGAAAGTACCGGTGCTTGGAATAGTGGAGAATATGTCATATTTTGAGTGTCCTGATTGTGGAAAGAAGCATAATATCTATGGTGAGAGCCATGTGGACGAAGCGGCAGTGAAGTTTGGTATCGACGCTGTGGCGAAAATGCCTATAGACCCGAAGTTTGCGAAAGCTTGTGATAACGGTGAGATAGAAGAAGTCGAGGGCGGCTGGCTGGATTCCATTGCGGATAAACTTCTCGGTTAAAGTGAGGAGTGAGGAGTGAGGAATGGCATAGCCAAACCGAGTAAATCACAAGCATAAAGTAAAAGTCAACACCGAGCGAAGCGAGCAAAAGGTCCAGGGGCACGCCCCTGGTCAGGGTCAAGGGGTGAAACCCATTGTGGGTACAGGGCAAAGCCCTGTCGGAGTTTGAGGCAGAGCCTCAATAGGCGCAAGCCTACAAAAGCGGTGCAGAAAAGCAATAGAAGAAAAACAAACTAAAAGCAAAATCAAAGCGGTGTCGGAGTAAAAAAACTCTGCACCGCTTTTTCTATCCAATAGCACAACGTAAAATCCGCAAAGAGCGTAGCGATTTTGCGGCACAGCGAATTTGCCTGAAACTCTGTAGGGGCTGGCGTCCTCGACAGCCCGCTCGAAGCGGTAAGGTTTGATTATTCATGAATTTGTGTAGACGTGCCGTGTGCGGAAATGTTGTGCCGTACAGTGTTTTGAAAAATTATGCCGAACGTTGTGCGGATAACGTAGAATTGGACAGGCAAACGAGAAGCGGGACGTCGCATTTCTGCTTGCAGAAATTGCGCTGCTCCCCTACATGGTTTGTGAAACGCAAAGCATTGTGTGGATATCGCAAATAAAAAAGCAGGCAAGTCAGAAAACTGACTCGCCTGCTTTCGCTATATTCAGTAATTATTAGAAACCAAGAATGCCCTTGAAATCTTCAATAAGCTTCTCTTCCTGTGCTTCTGCATCAGCTCTTGTGTCGCCGATAGTTGTGTAGTATGCCTTGATCTTTGGCTCTGTGCCGGAAGGTCTGATTATTACACTTGCACCCTGCTCAAGCTTGAATGCGATAACATCTGACTTTGGAAGTGTAAGAACTGTCTTTGCGCCTGTTTCAAGGTTTGTTTCCTCAGATGCAAGATAATCTGCTATGTCTACTACCTTGAGTCCGCCAATAGCCTTAGGTGGATTAGCTCTTAGATCAGTCATGATTTCCTTCATTCTCTCCATTCCGCTTGCACCCTCGCACTGGAATGACTTCTGGCTGTGGAGATAGTTGCCGTACTTCTTGTACATATCTTCTCTTGCCTGAAGCAGTGAGATGCCCTTTGTTCTGTAGAATGCTGCCATTTCACAAATGAGCATTGAGCCTACTACTGCGTCCTTATCTCTTACATATGAGCCTGCAAGATAACCATAGCTCTCTTCAAATCCGAAGATATATCTGTCGTCCTGTCCCTCTTTCTCAAGGAAACCGATCTGCTCGCCGATAAACTTGAAGCCTGTGAGAACTTCTCTAAGCTCTACATTGTACTCTGCTGCTATCTTCTTGCAGATGTCTGTTGTTACGATAGTCTTAACAGCTACAGGGTTCTTTGGCATTGTGCCAAGAGCTGTTCTTTCCTGACAAATGTATTTGAGAAGCATTGCACCTACTTCGTTTCCGCTGAACAGAACATAGTTTCCGTCAGGGTCAGGTACTGCGATACCAACTCTGTCACAGTCTGGGTCTGTTGCAAGAAGAAGATCAGGCTTTACTGTCTTGCAAAGCTCAAGTCCCTTTGCAAGGGCTTCCTTTATCTCAGGGTTAGGGAATGGGCAGGTAGGGAAGTTTCCGTCAGGATTTTCCTGCTCAGGTACTACTGTTACTTCCTTTATGCCTATCTTCTTAAGGATAGCTCTTACAGGCTTGTTTCCTGTACCGTTGAGCGGTGTGTATACAACCTTGAGTCCGCTGTCTGCCACGAGGTCAGTATGTACACCCTGCTGTGCTACCTTGTCAAGATACTTGTCGATAACTTCCTGCTTGATATATTCGATTTTGCCTGACTTGATACCGTCCTCAAAGTCGATCACCTTTGCGCCGCCGAACATCTCAACTGCGTTGATCTTGCCGATAACTGTGTTTGCAACATCGAGTGTGATCTGACAGCCGTCCTCGCCGTAAACCTTGTAACCATTGTACTTCGCAGGATTGTGTGATGCAGTTATAACGATACCTGCCTGACATTTAAGCTCTCTTACAGCCCAAGAAAGCATTGGAGTCGGCATAAGCTCTGAATAGATGTATACCTTTATGCCGTTTGCAGCCAGAACCGCAGCAGCCTCCTTTGCGAACTTGTCAGACTTGATACGGCTGTCATATGCGATAGCTACGCTGCCGTTTTCAAATGCGCCGTTTACATAGTCTGCAAGACCCTGTGTTGCACGTCTGATAGTGTAAACATTAAGTCTGTATGCGCCTGCACCGATAACTCCTCTGAGTCCGCCTGTGCCAAATTCAAGATCTCTGTAAAATCTGTCCTGGATCGCAGCCTCGTCGCCCTCGATAGATTTAAGCTCTGTCTGGAGATCAGGATCGTCAACAGCCTTTTCACACCAAAGCTTGTAAAGTTCCATTTCTGTCATTGTTAAATCACCTCATATAAATATTTCGCTTATAAAATACACATTTCTATGGAATACATTATAGCACACTCCCATATTTATTTCAAGAGTTGTAACAGTTATTTAACAAATTCCTGCAACTATTTACAAATGAGTTTCCGGAAACATTTCGGGGCATAATGCTAATTTCGGGACAGGGTGAATATAAATATAAAAATAGTATATGTGAGAGGTGGAAAATGTGAAAATATTAAGGAAAATATGCTCGGCAGTGTTATGTGCAGCGGTGGCAGTGTTTATGGTGTGTTCGTTGGCGGAGGGAAAAGAAAAAGCAGGTGCGCTGTCAGCGGAGGACTTTGTGCCTGCGGACACTGTGGCGGTGAGCGATATTATAGAGGGGCTAACGGCTAGGTCTGCAGTGGTGACGGAGATGACCACAGGCAGGGTGCTTTTTGAAAAAGAGCCGCAGGAGCAGTGTGAGTGCGGTCACTATGCGAAGCTCATGGTGCTTTTGCTCACAGCAGAAAAGATAGACAGCGGTGAGCTTTCCATGAGCGACACGTCAGTGGTGTCGGAGTATGCCAACTCTCAGCAGGGCAGTCAGATATGGCTTGACAAGGGAGAGAAGATATCTGTGGAGGAGCTTATAAAATCAGTGTCTGCAGGCAATGCAAACGACGGCTGTGCAGCGCTTGCGGAAAAGGTGGCAGGCTCGGCAGACAAGGCGGTGGAACTTATGAACAGCCGTGCGAAAATGCTTGGCATGAATGGTACTGTTTACACTGATTGTACCGGCATGGGAGAGGGCAATGTTACAACAGCAAAGGACACGGCTTTGCTTTGTTCGGAACTTGCAAAATACAAAAATCTCACTCCTTACCTTACCTGCTGGCTTGACACTGTGAGAGACGGCAAGGCGGAGCTTGTAAATCTTAATAGGCTAGTGCGTACTTACAAGGGCGTAACAGGCATGAAAGCGTGGGGAAGTGAAAAGGCTGGGAGCTGTATTGCGGCAACGGCTGAAAAAGGGGATATGTCAGTATGCGTAGTGCTTAACGGCTGTGATTCGCAGGAGGATATGAATGCTGAGGCGAAGAAACTTCTGAACCTGGCGTTCGATACATATGAGATATACACCCCTGAACTTCCTGAGGATATGGTAAAGGAAACTGTGGTGTGCGGAGGAGAGGAGCTTTCTGTGGAGCTTGCTCCCAAGGGGCTTTATCCTATAGTTATACCGAGGGGAACATATCGTATGGTGGAGTGCGATTTTACGGCAGAGGAGAAGCTTGACGCACCTGTGAAAAATGGCGAAACTGCGGGAAAAATAAGATACACCATGGGCGGCGAGGTGATATTAGAGGGAAAGATAGTCGCCTGCAAAGAGGTGAAGAAAATGAATTTTATCTGCGGCATAAAAAAGCTTGTGTACAATTTGCTGAGTATGTAATATTATATTTGTTTAAAATGCACAAAAGATGATTTCGCTTTATAAAACTCTTGAAATGTTCACAAAAATATAGTATAATTTATCTAGTATTAGCGGAGGAACGTGTTTTATGGTATCACGCTCTCCGATAGGTAAGGAAAGGAAATGAAGGATAATGTCATTAAAGCTTAACACAAAGTATCTTGAGGGTTTTGTAAGTGAACATGAATACGAGGGTATGGCTGCGCAGGTAACTGCAGCTCATAACACTCTGGTGAACAGAAACGGTCTGGGAAATGATTTTCTCGGCTGGGTAACACTCCCTGAGGATTATGATAAGGAAGAATTTGCAAGGATCAAGGCTGCTGCCGCAAGAATAAAGGAAAAGTGCGATGTTCTCATCGTTATCGGTATCGGCGGTTCTTATCTTGGTGCAAGAGCTGCAATCGAGCTGCTCAAGTCGCCATTCTACAACAATCTTAAAAAGGATACTCCTGACATCTATTTTGTCGGAAATAATATCAGCTCGGCTTACCTCAACGAGGTGCTTTCAATTTGCGAGGACAGAGATATCTGCGTAAACGTAATTTCAAAGTCGGGCACAACAACTGAGCCTGCACTTGCTTTCAGAATTTTCAAGAAGCTTCTTGAAGATAAGTATGGCAAGGAAGAGGCTAAGACAAGAATTTTCGCCACAACTGACAAGGCTAAGGGTACTCTTAAGCAGCTTTCTGACGAAGAGGGCTATGAGACATTCGTTGTTCCTGATGACGTTGGCGGAAGATTTTCAGTTCTCACAGCAGTTGGCCTTCTCCCTATCGCAGCAGCAGGCTGTGATATCGACAAGCTCATGGCTGGCGCAAGAGAGGGTATGAAGAAGTATTCTGCTGATGATAACAACGATTGCTATAAGTATGCAGCACTTAGAAACATTCTCTACAGAAAAGGCAAGAGCGTTGAGATGCTCGTTTCATATGACCCTTCATTCACAATGATGGGCGAGTGGTTCAAGCAGTTGTTCGGCGAGAGCGAGGGCAAGGACGATAAGGGTATATTCCCATCTGCCGCTACTTTCTCTACAGACCTGCACTCACTTGGTCAGTTCATTCAGGACGGCTCAAAACTTATGTTTGAGACAGTTATGCACATCAAGACACCAAAGAGCGACCTGTTCTTGGAGCCTGACAAGGATAATCTTGACGGACTTAACTTCCTCACAAATCAGAATATGTCAGTTGTAAATGAAAAGGCATATCAGGGTACTATCCTTGCTCACACCGAGGGCGGCGTTCCTAATATCGTTATAGATGTTGATAAGCTCGATGAGGAAAACCTTGGCGAGATGATCTACTTCTTTGAGAAGGCTTGTGCTATCTCAGGTTATATGCTTGGTGTAAACCCATTCAATCAGCCGGGCGTTGAGAGCTACAAGAAGAATATGTTCGCTCTTCTCGGCAAGCCGGGTTATGAGTCACAGAAGGCTGAACTCGAGGCTAAGCTGGGCTAATATCCTAAAGGCAGAACAAAAGGAAATTTTGAGCGTTTCCCCTTCGGGGGTCTGCTCTTAAAATAAATGCTTTAATAAGCGGAACGGAGAGTTTATATGATTAATTTGATTCCAGGTAAAAAGGGCACAGGCAAGACTAAGATACTTGTTGATTCTATCAAGAAGGCTGCTGAAAATGCTACAGGCAACGTTGTTTGCATCGAAAGAGGTATGCAGCTTACCTATGACCTTCCTCATAATGTAAGATTGGCTGACGCTGAAGAATACGGTATCAACAGCTTTGACAGCTTCTATGGCTTTGTTGCAGGTCTGATGGCTGGCAACTATGACATTCAGGAAGTTTTCGTTGACGGTATCCTGAAGATCGGCGGCAGAGATTATGACGCTCTTGGCAATATGCTTGAAAAGGTAGCAGTTCTCACAAAGGACGTAAACGTTACTTTCACAGTATCTGCTGATGTTGATGAGCTGCCTGCAAAGGTAAAGGCTTTCATCAAGTAAGGCTTTGCGCTTCGTTTATTGGTATTTTGATAGCAAAAACGAAAAAATTGAAAAAAAGTATTGACAAATCACGTTTCTCAGGTTATAATGGAATTTGTGATGTTTGAGGTGCAAGTATGAATGTACAGTTGAAGGAACTTTTCGATATAATCGGAGAGCGAAAAACGATCGATTATTCCATAACAGCAGACAAGCTGTCGGAGTATGGCGGATATTCTTTTGCATCGCCCGTTGCGGTAACAGGTGAGATAGAGAACAGGGCAGGGGTGGTAACGCTCAGGTTCAAGACTGTTTTTACTATGGATCACACCTGTGACAGATGTCTAAAGGAGTTCAGCAGGGAGTATGTTTATGACTTTGAACACACTCTGGTGAGAAGTGTTCAAAGCGACAGGGACGATTATGTGGTCTGCGAGAACAATACTCTTGATCTGGACGAATTAGCTATTTCAGATTTGTTGTTACAGCTGCCTACAAAAATTCTTTGCAGGGATGACTGCAAGGGTTTGTGTTACGTTTGCGGACAGGATTTGAATGAGGGCAAATGTAACTGCTCTTGACGGGAAATAGCTGAACAGACTATAATGATTTTACTGACGAGGAGGTGCCAGAATGGCAGTACCAAAGAGAAAAGTATCCAAGGCTAGACGTGACAAGAGACGTTCAGCAGTTTGGAAGCTTGACGCACCTGCACTTTGTAAATGTTCTAACTGCGGTGAGCTTACTTCACCACACAAGGTTTGCAAGAATTGCGGTTATTATAAGGGCGTAGAGGTTATCAAGAAGGAAGCATAATTTTTGATAAGCACATGGAGCAGAATGACTTAGGTCGTTCTGCTCTTTTTTGTTGTAGCAGTGAAAAAGGCGGGCAAACGCTGTTCACTACTACATATTTGTAGTAAAAATCTATGGAATGTGGGTGCTGTATTTCTCGTATGGTTGACAAAACGTGAGAAATTGTGTTATACTATATGATGTATCAATGTGCAAATTTATATGAAATGAGGTCGATATATATGTCATTGCCGATCGTTGCAATAGTGGGCAGACCTAATGTTGGTAAGTCTACTCTTTTTAATAAGCTTATCGGTCAAAGACTTTCTATAGTTGAAGATACTCCTGGCGTCACAAGAGATAGGATATATGCAAAGTGCGAATGGCTCGGACACGAGTTCATGCTGGTTGACACGGGCGGAATCGAACCTGAGTCTGATGATATTATCCTTGCTCAGATGCGCAGACAGGCGGAGCTTGCTATACTGAAAGCTGATGTCACCATTCTTGTGACAGACCTTAAATGCGGAGTTACTGCTACTGATTATGAGGTGGCACAGATGCTTTTGAAATCGGGCAAGCCTATCGTGCTTTGCGTGAACAAGGTGGATAATGTGGGCGAACCGCCTATGGAGCTGTATGAGTTCTATAATCTCGGTTTGGGCGAACCGTTCCCTGTTTCTTCTGTTCATGGTCACGGAACGGGCGATCTCCTTGACGAGGTGCTGAAATATCTTCCGGAGGAAAATGAAGAGGACGATGACGATGATTCGATAAAGGTCGCTGTTATCGGCAAGCCTAACGTTGGAAAGTCTTCTATAATAAACAAGATATGCGGTGAGGAACGTGTTATCGTGTCAAATATTGCAGGCACTACCCGTGACGCTACTGACTCGGTTGTGGAAAATGAAAAGGGCAAGTTCGTTTTCATAGATACGGCTGGTATCAGACGTAAGTCAAAGGTGCTGGAGACTATTGAGAAATACTCTGTGTTGAGGGCTTATATGGCTGTTGACAGAGCCGATGTTGCGGTTATCGTTATTGACGCAACTGTGGGCTTTACTGAGCAGGATTCAAAGGTGGCAGGCTATGCTCACGAAAAGGGCAAGGCTTGCGTTGTTGCGGTGAACAAGTGGGACGCTATCGAGAAAGAAACTAACACCATGAACGACTTCCAGAAAAAGCTTCAGGACGATTTCAGCTTCATGAGCTATGTGCCTTTTGTGTTCATCTCTGCAAAAACAGGTCTGAGAATGGACAAGCTTTTTGATACTATCAAGTTCGTTGCAGAGCAGAACTCTATTAGAATACCGACAGGCAGACTTAACGATGTTCTCGCATATGCTACCCAAAGGGTACAGCCACCGTCTGACAAGGGCAGGAGGCTGAAGATATACTACATGACGCAGGTTTCTACCAAACCGCCTACATTCGTGTTTTTTGTAAACAGAGCCGATCTGTATCATTTTTCCTATCAGCGTTATATTGAAAATCAGATAAGAGAGACCTTCGGACTTGAAGGCACGCCTATCGTTTTCAAGATAAGAGAGCGTGACAAGGACGACGTTAAATAAAATTCTGGAGGTTATTTTGTGGACATATTTTTAAGTCTGGCATTCACTATAATTTTTTCTTATCTTTTCGGAAGTCTTAATTCTGCCATAATCGTGTGCAGAGTTTTAAAGCATAAGGATATCCGTGATTACGGAAGCAACAACGCAGGTTTGACCAATGTTCTGAGAGTATTCGGAAAAGGGTCTGCGGCGGCAACGCTGTTGTGCGATCTTGCAAAGGGCGTGCTTGCGGTAGTTATCTGCCGACTTGTGGTGACAAATGGCTTCGGCGTGACATTTTTTCATGACGATAAATTTATCGGATATCTTGCAGGCTTTTTTGTAATGCTTGGACATATTTTCCCGGTATTCTATGGTTTTCACGGTGGAAAGGGCGTTCTTATTGCGGCAACGACTCTTATCGCTATCGACCCGCTGACCTGTGCTTTCTCGGTGGCTGTTTTCGCTATCGTGCTTGCAGCAACAAAATACGTGTCTGTGGGTTCTATATGCGCCGCTATCGCATATCCTGTTTTTACGCCTATCGTTCAGCTTTTTATCATCAAGGGCGACGGCGTTCTTGCAAACACTCTTATGGCAACGGCTATCGGTCTGCTTATCATTTATATGCACAGACCTAATATCAAACGCCTTATGAACGGCACCGAAAACAAATTCGGAAGCAAGAAAAAGGCGTAAGGGAGGTTTTATTATGGCAGATATTACTATACTCGGTTCAGGCGGATTTGGTCTTGCACTGGCAATAATGTGCGACAATGCAGGGCATAAAGTAACAGTATGGTCAAAGTTTCAGGACGAGATAGATGCTATCAAGAGAACAGGCGAGCTTAAAGCAAAGCTCCCTGGCGTTCAGGTGAATAAGACTATCGAGCTTACAACGGATATAAGCTGTGTTAAGGATAAAGACATGGTGATACTTGGCATACCTTCGCCTTTCCTTAGAGAGGTCTGCGAAAGCGTTGTGCCTTATCTTGAAAGCAGGACTATAGTTGTGAACACGGCAAAGGGTCTTGAGGGCGGAAGCCTTAAAACTATGTGCTGTGTGGCGAGAGAGTGCTTTCCGAACAATCATGTTGCGGTGCTTACCGGTCCGTCACACGCAGAGGAAGTGGCAAGAAAAGTTCCCACTACTGTTGTTACTGCTTCTGACGACAGGGAGGTTTCATATTATATACAGAACACTCTTTCTAACGATACGTTCAGAGTGTATGTTAATGATGACGTTATGGGCTGCGAGATAGGCGGTTCGCTGAAAAACGTCATCGCTTTGGCGGCAGGCGTTTGCGACGGCCTTGGACTTGGTGACAACACAAAGGCTGCACTTATGACAAGGGGAATCAGAGAGATATCACGTCTTGGAGTTGCAATGGGCGCAAAGCTTGAAACCTTTGGCGGACTTAGCGGCATAGGCGACCTTATCGTTACCTGCTGTTCAATGCACAGCAGAAACCGCCGTGCGGGTATTCTCATAGGCAAGGGAGTTACCCCTGAGGAGGCTGTAAGACAGGTCGGCACTGTTGAGGGCTATGTATGCACCAAAAACGCATGGGAGCTTTCAAAGAGAATGGGCATTGAAATGCCTATCACAGAACAGCTTGCAAAGGTGCTTTTTGAGGGTGAGCCTGCGGCCAACGCTATCAAAAATCTTATGGGCAGACCGAACAGAAATGAAACTGAGTCAACTTTCCTGAGTTAGGAAAGCGACCGTTGAAAGGACTGATACATATGCTTAAAAGATACACTATCAAGACAGAACGCAGAGGGCTTTACAACATCACGAGCTATGTAAGGCAGGCTGTAACAGAATCAGGAGTGCAAAGCGGCATGGCGGTGGTATTCTGTCCCCACACCACGGCGGCGATAACCATAAATGAGAATGCCGACCCCGACGTAAAGACGGATCTTCTTTACGCTTTGGAGGAAACATTTCCGAACAGACCGCAGTTTCGTCACGCTGAAGGAAACTCTGACGCTCATATGAAGTCAAGCTGTGTTGGTGCTTCGGAAACTGTTATCATCGACGATAACGAACTTCTTCTCGGCACTTGGCAGGGTATCTATTTCGCTGAGTTTGACGGACCGAGAACAAGAAACTTTTTTGTGAAGATAATAAAGGGCTGATTTTGGCGTTTTTCCTCTTTACAATCTGCTGAAAATATTGTATAATTAATATGGATAATTCCAACGAAATATGTGTTAAGGAGTGCTTTGAAATATGGAACCTAAATATAAGAGAATATTGCTCAAATTAAGCGGTGAGGCTCTCGCAGGCGATAAGAAGATAGGTCTTGATTATGACGTTATCACCTCATTCGGCAAGAGCATAAAAAAATGTGTTGACGCCGGCGTTGAGGTTGGTATCGTTGTAGGCGGCGGCAATTTCTGGAGAGGCAGATCAAGCGGTGCAATGGACAGAACAAGAGCCGACCATATCGGTATGCTGGCAACTGCTATGAACGCACTTGCTGTTGCGGACGGCCTTGAGAACTGCGGTCTTGAAGTGAGAGTACAGACGGCTATATCCATGCCACAGGTCGCTGAGCCTTACATCAGAAACAAGGCTATGCGTCACTTTGAAAAGGGCAGAGTGGTTATCTTCGGCTGCGGCACTGGTAACCCATTCTTCTCAACTGATACGGCTGCTGCACTGAGAGCGGCTGAGATCGAGGCTGACATATTCTTTAAGGCTACCATGGTAGACGGTGTTTATGACAAGGATCCTCACAAGTATCCAGACGCTGTTAAGTATGACACACTTACATTTGCTGATATCCTTGCAAAGGGTCTGCAGGTAATGGACTCGACCGCTGCGGCAATGTGTAAGGACAACAATATCCCGATACTCGTTTTCGATCTTGCAAGACCAGATAATATCTATGACGCTTGCATGGGCGAAAATATAGGCACTCTCGTAAAATAATAAAGATAATCAAGAAAGGATCGTTTGAATATGAAACAGATCAAGGAAAATGCTAAGACAAAAATGGAGAAATCCATAAACGTTATGCTTTCGGACTTTGCAGGCATCAGAGCAGGCAGAGCTAATCCGTCCGTACTCAACAAAGTCCAGGTAGAATATTATGGCGCAATGACACCTGTTACACAGATGGCAGCGGTTTCTGTTGCTGAGGCAAGAGTGCTTGTTATACAGCCATGGGATAAGTCAACTCTCAAGCCTATCGAAAAGGCTATTCAGGCTTCTGATATCGGCATCAACCCACAGAATGACGGCACTGTTATCAGACTTACTTTCCCACAGCTCACTGAGGACAGACGTAAGGAGCTTGTTAAGGACATCAAGAAAATGGGTGAGGAGTGCAAGGTCGCTATCCGTTCTATCAGACGTGACGCTATGGAAAAGTTCAAGGCAATGAAGAAGAACAACGAGATCACAGAGGACGATCTTAAGGACTGCGAGGACGAGATCCAGAAGCTTACTGACAGGTTCGTTAAGGAAGTTGACGGTCACGTTGCCGAAAAGGAAAAAGAGATACTCTCTATCTAAGCCATGGCGAAGAATGAGAAGATAAGCCTTGGAGAGAACGTGTCTGTGCCTGTTCATGTGGGCGTTATCATGGACGGCAACGGCAGATGGGCGAAAAAGAGGGGCTTGCCCCGAAAGTTCGGACACAGAGAGGGCGCAAAGACCTTTCGTGCCATAACAAGACACGCCAAGGCGCTTGGAATACAGTATATAACTTACTATGCGTTTTCTACCGAGAACTGGAAAAGACCTAAGGACGAGGTAGACGCAATTATGGACCTTTTTGAAAAGTATCTTGACGAGGTCAGGGACTTTATCGAGGAGAATATCAGGGTGCGCTTTATAGGCGACAGAACAAGGCTCAGCGAAAATCTGCAAAGGAAAATGGCTTCCGTTGAGGAGGACTCAAAGGACTTTGACTCTATGACCCTTGTGCTTGCTATCAACTACGGCGGCAGGGACGAGATTTGCCATGCGGCTAAGACATTGGCTCAGCAGGTGAAAGAAGGCAAGCTGGAGCCTGAGGATATCACAATGGATATGATAGAGAGAAATCTCTACACCGAGGAGATACCTCCTGTTGACCTTGTTATAAGACCTAGCGGAGAGCAAAGATTGTCAAACTTTATGATATGGCAGGCGGCTTACGCGGAGTTTTATTACACAAATATCCTATGGCCTGACTTCAAAGGCAGCGACCTTGACAAGGCTGTTATCGCATACAGCGAAAGAAACAGAAGATTTGGAGGGGTGTAAAAAATGTCTACCCGTATTAAATCTGCGGCAGTTGCCATTGTTATCGCAGTGATACTGCTTATCGCACACGGAACGTTCCTGTTCAACATTGCGGTGGGCGCAATTTCTGCACTTGCAATATATGAGATATTCAGGGCGACAAAAATGACAGAGCATAAGTATCAGACCATTGCCTGCTGTGCGTTTGCCTTTGTGGACGCTTTCATGCCTGTGTTCTACAGACATGGCTGGCTGTACTTTTTCAGCTACAAGCTTTACATGGGGCTTTTCGTTATAGCAATGTGTCTGCTTTATCTTAACGAGCATACAAAATTCCAGTATACAGAGTTTTTCTTCATGCTGGGCGTGGGCATACTTCTGCCGTATTCATTCTCAACTTTGGTCACAATGGCAGGCTTGGGCGGCAAGGGCGTGTTTATGATAGTTCTTACTCTTGCAGCGGCTTGGCTGGCTGACAGTGGTGCTTATTTTGCAGGAACTTTCTTCGGCAAAACAAAGCTTTGCCCTGAGATAAGCCCTAAGAAAACTGTGGAGGGTCTTATAGGCGGCGTTATCTCAAATGGTATTCTTATGCTTATAATAAGCCTGTTCTATCAGTTCGTACTTAAAGGCGAGCCTATCCACTATCTAGGCGTTCTAATCGCAGGTATGCTTGCAGCTCTTATCGGACTTGTGGGCGACCTTACAGCTTCGGTGATAAAAAGACAGACAGGTATAAAGGACTATGGCAACATAATGCCGGGTCACGGTGGAATAATGGATCGCTTTGACAGCGTTCTGCTCGTTGCACCTTTTATGTACTATATGTTCACACAGGGGCTTATACTTAAATAGAAAATTATGACTTTTAGGGGCAGGCTTAGGCTTACCCCTTTTAAGCGTTATTAAGGCAACACCGCTTGCAAACCATCTTTATGCGGAATTGCCTGAATTTATTTTATATGATGAGGGACAATAAATGAAAACAATGACCATACTCGGTTCAACGGGTTCTATAGGCACGCAGGCATTAGAAGTGGCTGCAAAGCATAATATTAAAGTAAAGGCGCTTGCGGCAAATTCTGACGTTGAAAAGCTTGCGGCTCAGGCTAAGGAGCTTATGCCTGAGCGTGTGTGTATCTACCGTGAGGACAAAAAGGCAGAGCTTGAAAAGCTTCTCAGTGGCACTGGCATAAAAATATCCACAGGCATGGAGGGACTTAAAGAGATAGCAAGAATGGACGGGGTCGATATCATGCTCAACTCAGTCGTTGGCATGGTGGGTCTTGTGCCAACCCTTACGGCTATCGAAAAAGGCACTGACATTGCCCTTGCAAATAAGGAAACACTTGTGGCAGGCGGTGAGCTTGTTATAAAGGCGGCTGCTGAAAAGGGAGTGAAGATATATCCTGTTGACAGCGAACATTCTGCTATCTTTCAGTGCCTGCAGGGAAACGAGGGCAACAAGCTCAAAGGGATAATCCTTACTGCTTCGGGCGGACCATTCTTCGGCAAAACAAAGTCTGACCTAGAGGGCGTGACTGTTGAGCAGGCTCTTAATCACCCTAATTGGTCAATGGGCAGAAAGATAACCATTGACTCTGCTACGCTTATGAACAAGGGTCTTGAATTTATCGAAGCAATGTGGCTTTTTAAGCTCAGACCTGAGCAGATCGAGATAGTTGTCCATAGACAGAGCGTTGTACATTCAGCGGTGGAGTATGAGGATAATTCTGTTATCGCACAGCTTGGCGTGCCTGATATGAAAATACCTATACAGTATGCTCTGCTTTATCCTGAGAGAGTGGAATGCGATGTGAAAAAGCTGTCCCTTACAGACTATGGAAAGCTCACTTTCGAGAAGCCTGACTATGATACGTTCGATTGTCTGAGGGCTTGTATAAAGGCTGTCACTATCGGTGGAAATCTCCCTGCGGCAGTGAATGGAGCGAATGAGGAAGCCGTTGCGGCTTTTCTTGACGGCAGGATAGATTTTCTTGACATTGGCAGGATAGTAATGAATGTCTGCGAGAATACACCACGGGAAGAGATAAAATGCGTGGAAGATGTGCTGGAAGCGGATAGAAAGGCTAGGAAGAGAGCGAAGGAGCTTATCGAAGCTTAGTGAGGAGCGGCTTTTAAGTGAGGAGTGAGGAATGGCACAGCCGACCAAGCAAATCACCAGAAAAAAGTAAAATAAAGCATCGAGCAAAGCGATTTTGCGGCAAGATAAACTATCCCGAATATTTGTAGGGGCTTGGCGAAATTTCTGTTCGCAAGCTCACAGAAATGCGACAGCCCGCTCGGAGGAGCGAGGTTTGAATTATCCAGAGCTTATGTAGAAAACATTATGTGGATAACACAAATGAGATTGTAGACGAAATGTCGGAGGGGTCGGGACGTCGGATTTATGCAAAGCAGAAATTGTGCCGCTCCCCTACAGAAGATAAATTACAACAACATTAGTAAATCAAACGCACAGAGTGTTCATGCGAGGTAAAAAAATGAGTATATTATTTGCAATATTGATCTTTGAAGCTATCATAATAATACACGAGCTTGGTCACTTTATAGCGGCGAAAGCCAGCGGAGTAAAGGTCAACGAGTTCGCTATTGGCATGGGTCCTGCCATTATCAAAAAGAAAAAGGGCGATACCCTTTACGCTTGGCGTGTGTTTCCCATAGGTGGATATTGTGCCATGGAGGGCGAGGATAACGGAAGCGAGGACGGCGGTGCGTTTTGTAATAAAAGCCTGCCAAAAAGAATGCTTATCGTGGTGGCAGGCGTTATAATGAATCTTGTGCTTGGATATATTATCCTTTGTATCAGCACCGCAAGGTCTGATGGCATCGCAACCACCACTATATCGTGGTTTGAGGATAACGCTATGTCCCAATCGACCGGCTTGCAGGTGGGTGACGAGATAATCGAGGTCAACGGCATGAGGATTTTCACTACTATGGATATGTCCTATCAGTTTGGCAACGATGAGGACGGCAAGTTCGATATGGTGGTAAAGCGTGACGGAAAAAAGGTGGAGCTTAAAGATGTCACCTTTGCAACGGACGATAATACCATGCACATCGATTTCAAGGTCGCACCAAAAGCTGTGACCGTCGGCTCTGTGATTACTCAGTCTTTTAAGCAGGGCTGTACTGACGGCAGACTTATCTATATCTCCTTTGCCGACCTTATAAGAGGAAAGTATTCCATAAAAGATCTCAGCGGTCCTGTGGGAATCGTTGACACTATCGACAATGTTATCGACAGCGAAAGGGACAGCCAGTCAGGTAAAATAGATTGGTCGTCACTTATTGACACAATGTTGTCGCTGGGTGCGTTCATGACCATAAATATCGGCATTTTCAATCTCTTGCCATTGCCTGCACTTGACGGCGGAAGACTTTTGTTTCTTATTATCGAAGCGGTACGCCGTAAGCCTGTCAAGCCTGAGCATGAGGGAATGGTACACGCTATCGGTATGGCGGCTCTGTTGCTTCTTATGGTAGTGGTAACGGTGAGCGATATCATCAAGCTTGTTTAAAGGAGGAACTGTTTATGTCAGGTGAAAATAAGAGAAACGTAAGACCTGTCAAGGTGGGGGGACTTGTCCTTGACGGCAAAAAGATATATATCCAATCAATGCTCAATGTGCCGTCTACGGACATAGAAGGCTCTGTTAAGCAGGCTGTGGAGCTTGAAAAGGCTGGCTGCGAGATAGTCAGAGCGGCTATACCAAACATGGAAGCCGTTAAGCTTATCCCAGCTATCAAAGAGAAGATCTCTATCCCTCTTGTGGCGGATATCCACTTTGACTATCGCCTTGCCATTGCGGCAGCGGAAGCTGGTATCGACAAGATAAGGATAAACCCCGGAAATATCGGCTCTATGGATAGGGTGAAAGCGGTGGTTAAAGCCTGTCGTGAAAGAAATATCCCTATCAGGATAGGTGTGAACGGCGGCTCTCTGGAAAAGGAGCTTCTTGCGAAATACGGTTCGCCAACTGCTGAAGCCCTAGTGGAAAGTGCAATGGGTCATGTTAGAATTTTGGAGCAGTGCGACTTTGAGGATATAGTTATCTCTATAAAGTCATCAGACGTGCCGACCATGATAAAGGCATACAGACTGTGTGCACAGACCTGTAACTATCCTTTGCACCTTGGAGTAACTGAGGCTGGCACTGAGAGAATGGGTCTTATAAAATCATCTATCGGTATAGGTTCGCTTCTGTGCGACGGTATAGGCGAAACTATAAGAGTTTCACTTACCGACGAGCCTGTAAAAGAGATATATGCCGCAAAGGATATTTTAAAGGCTATCGGCAAGTGTGGCGGAGTAAGGATAGTTTCCTGCCCTACCTGCGGAAGAACTAGGATGGACCTTATAGGTCTTGCAAAAAAGGTTGAGGAAGCCACCAAGGATATAGACAAGGATATCAAGATAGCCGTTATGGGCTGTGTTGTGAACGGCATAGGCGAGTCGGGCAACGCTGATATCGGCATTGCAGGCGGTGACGGCTGTGCGGTGATATTCAGCCACGGTGAAAAGCTCAGAAAGGTATCAGAGGAGGAGGCTTTGCCTGCGCTTCTGGCGGAAATAGAAAAACTTTAAAAGGATATACCATAAATGAATACATACACCATTGAAAGCTTCTTTGAGAACTATAAGGAGCTTATACCCTCTGTGATAGAAAAGGGCAGGATATTAAGGCTGGGCTATAACGAAGAAAACGGCACTTTTACCTGTCAGGCGGCTTTTGACAAGCTGGTGCCTTTTGACAGCACAGTGGAATTTGAAATGAAAATGAGGGCGGCTCTCGGAGCAGGAAAGTTTATTTTGCAGCTCAAATATACCCCTGATATGCTTTGTGCGGAGTATTTTCCTGAGCTTTGCAAGTTCCTTAAAAGCAGATTTCCTCTTGTGAACGGCTTTTTTGACAACGCTGAGGCTGTTTATGAAAACGGCATTTTCACCGTGGATATAAAACACGGGGGCGAAGCGTTGCTGAAAAAGGCGGGCATAGAAACGGCTTTTCCTGCGCTCACCATGGAGCTTTTTTCCGTAAGGGCGGATATAAGGCTCACAGGTGTGCTTGAAACTGATATGGAAGAGCATCAGCGTGAGCAGGAGGAGTTTTTGAACTCCCTCCCTGTGCCGAAAATAGACCCTGCACAGCCTGAGAAAAAGGTGGCTGTTACCACTAATACTGCAAGCGGTGCTTCTGTGGATTTCCGAACTGCAAATGTAGACTTCACAAGGTTCTCGCTTCTGTGCGATGACGCTCTTGTGCTTATGGGTGCGCCAATATCAGGAAACGAGCAGGTGATGCAGATGAAAGATATCCCTGCGGATTACCGTGGACGTGTGGTGGTCTGGGGCGATATTTTCGGACCTGTGGAAACAAAGGAAACAAAGTCGGGTATGCTTATAGCACACCTGAATTTTACCGACTATACTTCCTCAAACTCTATAAAGTTCATAGGCTCAAACAAAAATTTCAGAAACATGAAAGGCTTGAAAAGGGCAGTGCTTGAGGCAATGCTGGAACACCTTAAGGCAGGCAAGACCATACTTGTGGCAGGTGAGATAGAGGAGGACGATTTTGACCACTCTATAAACATCAAGCCTGACAGCATTATGGTCGTAAAGCGTGAAAAGGAAAAGGATACCTGCGAGCATAAGCGTGTGGAGCTTCATTGTCATACCAATATGTCTATGATGGACGCTCTCACTCCTGCGGGCAAGCTTGTGGAAAGAGCCTATTCATGGGGACACAAAGCACTTGCCATAACAGACCACGGTGTCGTTCAGGGCTATCCTGACGCCGGAAATACCTGTATCGGCATACGCAAGGGTGGCGGTGACTTCAAGGTGCTTTACGGCATAGAGTCATACGAGGTCAATAATGACGAAAAGATATTCCGTGGAACGGACAAGCGTGAGCTTACAGACGAGATAATCTGCTTTGACCTTGAAACTACGGGTACAAATCCTAATGAAGATAGGATCATCGAGATAGGCGCTGTCAAGCTGAGAGATCTTGAAGTTGTGGACAAGCTCGATATTTTCGTAAACCCTGAAAGACCTATCCCTGAGTTTATCTCAAACCTCACACACATCACTGACGATATGGTAAAGGACGGTGCAAGCGAAAGGGAAGCTCTCCTTAAATTCAAGGAGTTTATAGGTGACAACCCTGTTCTTGTGGCGCACAATTCTCAGTTCGATACGGGCTTTATATCCGCCTGCGCAAAAAGACAGGGCATCGAGATAAAATATTCTTCTATAGACACCGTGCCAATGTCGCAGATAATGCTTCCGGAGCTTGAAAAGCATAAACTCAACTATGTGGCGGAGCATTTCGGACTTGGGGATTTTCAGCACCACCGTGGCTGTGATGACGCAGAGGTGCTTGCAGGGATATTCATAAGTCTGTCGAAAATGCTCATGGAGCAGTATCCTCTGATTCTTATAACAGTGGATATGATAAACAGCTTGCTTGCAAATGAAAATCAGGTGCTTGCAAAGCCGACTTATCACCAAATTATTATCGTAAGAAATAACACGGGTCTGAAAAATCTGTATAGGCTTATATCAGACTCCAATCTTAAATATTTCAAAAGACGTCCGAGAATACCAAAATCTGAGCTTGTAAGACACCGTGAGGGCCTTATCCTCGGCAGTGCCTGCGAGCGTGGCGAGGTCATTCAGGCTTATCTCGAGGGAAGAAATTATGAGGAGATAAAGCAGATAGCAAGCTTTTATGACTATCTGGAGATCCAGCCTGACGGAAACAACAAATTTATGCTCACCACCGAAAAGCCTCCTTATGACAGGATACACACAGCGGAGGATATAAAGGATATAAACCGCTTTATTGTAAAACTTGGGGAGGACTTGGGCATACCCGTCTGCGCAACAGGCGACGTGCATTTTATGAACAAGACTGACGCACAGTTCAGGTCGGTGATACAGGCTTCAATGGGCTTCCCTGACGCCGATACTCAGCCTCCTCTGTATCTTAAGACCACAAACCAAATGCTTGACGAGCTGAGCTATCTTGGCGAGGAAAAGGCATTTGAGGTCGTTGTAACGAATACAAACAACGTGGCTGATATGGTAGACCCTGACCTGAAAGCGTTTCCGAACGGTACTTATACGCCTTTTATCGAAGGCTCGGTTTATCAGCTTCAGTATATATGCTGGAAGAAATGCTGTTCCATTTACGGCGACTGCGACCCTGAAACTATAGAAGTTCCGGAGGGCGAGGACGTTGACGTATCAAAATATTTTGAGGGACACATTCCAGACCTTGTTTTCAAAAGACTTAAAAGAGAGCTTGACTCTATTATCAAGCACGGATTTGCAGTGCTTTACATGATATCTCAGAAGCTTGTTGCCAACTCTAACGAGAATGGCTATCAGGTAGGTTCAAGAGGCTCAGTAGGTTCGTCCTTCGTTGCCTCCATGTCAGGTATCTCTGAGGTAAATCCTCTGGTGCCACACTATGTCTGTCTTAACTGCCACCACAGCGAGTTCATTACAGACGGCTCGGTAGGCTCAGGCTTTGACCTGCCACCGAAAAACTGTCCTGTGTGCGGAGAGAATATGCACCGTGACGGACACGATATCCCATTTGAAACGTTCCTTGGCTTTGACGGCGATAAAGCCCCTGATATCGACCTTAACTTCTCAGGTGACTATCAGGCAAAGGCGCATAAATATACGGAAGTCCTTTTCGGTGAGGACCATGTGTTCAAAGCCGGTACTATCGGCATGATACAGGAAAAGACAGCTTTCGGATATGTTATGAAATATCTTGACGAGCGTGGAAAAACAGTGCCAAAGGCTGAGATAGAAAGACTTAAACTTGGCTGCTGCGGCATAAAGAGAACGACCTCTCAGCACCCGGGTGGAATGGTCGTTATCCCTAGCGACTATGAGGTCTATGACTTCACACCTGTTCAGCACCCTGCGGAAAAAGTGGACTCTGACATGGTAACTACCCACTTCGACTTCCATTCTCTCCACGATACTATCTTGAAGCTTGACGAGCTTGGTCACGATAACCCGACAATGTATAAGTATCTGGAAATGTTCACAGGACGAGATATCCTCGATTGTCCCATGTCTGATCCTGCGGTATATTCGCTGTTCACTTCCCCTGAGTCACTTGGAGTGACGGAGGAGGATATAATGTGTCAGACGGGAACGCTCGGTATACCTGAAATGGGTACGCCGTTCGTAAGACAAATGCTTCTTGACTGTCAGCCAAAAAACTTCTCTGACCTTTTGCAGATATCAGGACTTTCACACGGCACTGACGTATGGCTCGGCAACGCACAGGAGCTTATCAAAAACGGAACCTGCGATATCTCAAATGTTATCGGTACTCGTGACAGTATCATGACATATCTGCTTTATCATGGCGTTGAGCCGAAGCTGTCATTTAAGATAATGGAGATAACCCGTAAGGGTAAAGCTCCGAAACTGCTCACAGAGGAAATGAAAGAGAATATGCGTCAGCATGACGTTCCGGAGTGGTATATCGACAGTTGTTTGAAGATAAAATATATGTTCCCGAAAGCCCATGCGGCGGCATATGTTACGGCAGCTATAAGACTTTGTTGGTTCAAGGTGCATGAGCCGCTTGCATTCTATGCAACTTATTTTACGGTCAAGGGCGAGGATTTTGATGCAGAGATCGCTCTCAAGGGAAAATATATCGTCAGAAGCAAGATAGAAGAAATAAAGAATAAACCAAAAGACGAGGTGTCGGGCAAGGACAGCGGTGTGCTTGAAATTCTCATGCTTGTGAATGAAATGCTCAGCCGTGGATATGACTTTTTGCCTGTAAACATCAAAAAATCTCACGCAACTATCTATCAGATAGAGGACGGCAAGATAAGGCTTCCGTTCTGTTCACTTAACGGAGTGGGCGAGTCTGCGGCGATAAGCATTTACGAAAAGGCGCAGAACGGCGAGTTTATCTCTATCGAGGAGTTCCAGCAGCAGAGCGGAGTGTCCAAATCTGTTATCGAAACTCTGGAGAAAAACGGAGCTTTCGGCGATATGCCTAAATCTAACCAGATATCGTTGTTCTGATAGTTACTATGCACAATTTCATACTTTGCCCTTGTAACACTATTGACAAACAAGGGCGGGTATGATAAAATTATTTATGTTGATACTATGCTATCACTTTACTACGATAAAGTAAGTAAAGGCGTTACATAACAACATAGAAAGCGGGACGTCGAGGACGCCGTCCACCTACAATTCACTTAAATGTGTGTTTATGAGGATATTTATTCAAGCGTCAACATAAAAAGTAAAATCTATAATTTATATACAGGAAGGAAAAGTGTATGAAAAGATATGATCTTATAACCCCTGAGGGTACGAGAGATCTGCTGTTTGAGGGCTGTCTGGCACGAAGAATGGTGGAGGACAGGCTGTCAAAGCTGTTTGAGGGCTTTGGCTACAGCGAGGTGGTAACACCGGGAATAGAGTTTTATGATCTGTTTATGGGAAGCTCGAGAAACTTCCAGCAGGAGAACCTTTATAAGCTTACAGATTCAAAGGGCAGACTTATCGTTATGCGTCCTGATTCCACGATACCCATAGCAAGACTTGCTTCCACAAGACTAAAGGGAGCAAAGCTTCCCCTTAGACTATACTACAATCAGAGCATTTTTGAAAATAACTCCCTGCTCAAAGGACGTTCAGACGAGGTAGTTCAGGCAGGTATAGAGCTTATTGGCGGAGAGAATTCCAAGAGAGCGGATTACGAGGTGCTATGCACTGCTGTTGAAGCCCTTTCAAGCTTTGATAAGGAGAATTTCAGACTTGAGATAGGTCATATCGGATATTTCAAGGAGCTTGTGGCTCAGCTTGACGTTGACGACGCAGTAAGAGAGGAGATAAGACTTCTTATATCTGCAAAGAACTATCCTGCACTTAACGATATTCTTGACGAGGTGGGCGACAATCAGGTGACTAACGCGCTCAGACAGCTCCCAAGACTGTTCGGAGGTGTTGAGGTGTTCGACAAGGCTGCTGATATTTATACTGACGATAAGATAACAGGCATACTTTATAACCTTAAAGAGGTCTACACCAGACTTTCAAGCCTTGGTTATGAGGGCAAGATATCTGTTGACCTTGGCATCGTGAGTCATGCAGACTACTATACAGGCATCGTGTTCAAGGGCTATCTTTCAGAGGTCGGTCAGTCGGTGCTTAAAGGCGGAAGATATGACAGACTTCTGGCAGAGTTCGGCAATGATTGCCCGGCGGTGGGCTTCGGCATAAGCGTTGACTCTGTTGCAAGACATATCGAAAAGCTAGGCGGAGCACCAAAGCTCAGAACTCCTGACGCAGTTGTGTTTGGCGAAAAGGGCTACGTGGTGGAAGCCATGGAATATGCTCAGACGCTCGTAAGAGAGGGTCTGACAGTTGAAAATTCGCTTTTCAACACCCTCGATGAAACAAAGGCTTACGCAAAGTCAAAGGGAATAAAGAAGCTTGTGGTCGTTGGCAGCGAGATAACAGAGCTTGATATATAAGTTTGGAGGATAAGTTAAAATGAACAGACCCCTTAGGATAGCTCTTACAAAGGGCAGACTTGAAAAGGATACAGTCGGTCTTTTAGAGAAGATAGGCTATGACTGTACCGCAATAAGAGAAAAGGGAAGAAAGCTTATTCTTCCTGTACCTGACGGAAACCTTGAAGTCGTTCTAGCAAAGGCGAACGATGTTATCACATACGTTGAGCATGGCGTGTGCGATATGGGCGTTGTTGGCAAGGACACTATCATGGAAATGCAGGGCAAGTTCTTTGAGCTTGTTGATATCGGCTTCGGCAGATGTAAATTTGCACTTGCCACAAAGAAAGGCTCAAAGTTCTACGGCGGATTTGATGTCAAGACAGTTGCAACAAAATACCCTAACATCACAAGAAGATTTTTTGAAGCAAAGGGAATGGACGTTGACATCATCAAGATAGAAGGCTCAGTGGAGCTTGCACCGCTCCTTGAGCTTGCAGACGGTATCGTTGATATCGTTGAAACAGGCACGACACTTAAAGAAAACGGTCTTGAAGTCATCGAGGACGTTTGCCCTATCTCTGCAAGGCTTATCGTAAATATGGTAAGCATGAAAATGCGCCAGCAGGAGATCGAGAATTTTGTAAAGCTTGTTGAAGAAAATATCGACAAGTAGTTTATATAAACGGAAAGGACAGTATTGAAATGGCTGAAATAAAGAAGATTTTTGTCAACGGCAAAGACGAGGTAGAGTTTTTCAAGCAGCTTGAAAAGAGAAGTGGCGAAACAAATAAGAAGGTCACAGCCGTTGTTAATGAAATAATCGAAACTGTCAGAGAGGGTGGCGACAACGCTGTAAAGGCTTATACAGAAAAGTTTGACGGCAAGCTCCCAGAGTATTATGAAGTTCCAAGAGATGTTATAAACGACGCTCTCACTGAAGCCGATCAGGACTTTGTTGACGCAATGCTCAATGCAGTTGCGAACATCACAGATTTCCACCAGAGACAGAAGTCACAGAGCTTTATAAACGCTAAGGATAATGGTTGTATTCTCGGTCAGAAGGTAAGAGGACTTAACAGAGTTGGTCTTTATGTTCCGGGCGGCACAGCAGCTTATCCGTCAAGCGTGCTTATGAATGCAGTTCCTGCAAAGATAGCAGGCGTTAAGGAGATAATCATGGTGACACCTCCTCTCAAAGACGGCACACCAAATAAGGATATTCTTGTGGCAGCAGCTCTCTGCGGAGTTGACAGAGTGTTCATGAGCGGCGGCGCACAGGCTATCGCTGCCCTTGCCTACGGCACTGAGGAGATACCAAAGGTCGATAAGATAGTAGGCCCTGGAAATATCTATGTTGCAACAGCAAAGAAGCTTCTTTATGGTGTTGTTGATATCGACATGGTGGCAGGTCCGAGCGAGATACTTGTTATGGCTGACGAAAAGGCTAACCCTAAGTTCATTGCCGCAGACCTTATGTCACAGGCTGAGCATGACAAGCTTGCTTCCGCTATCCTTGTTACAACAAGCGAGAGCATTGCAGACAGAACTATCGAAGAGATAAACAGACAGGTGCAGAGCCTTTCAAGAAAAGAGATAATCGAAAGCTCTCTTGAAAATTACGGTGCTATCCTTATCTGCAATACAAAGGACGAAGCTTGCGACCTTGCAAACAGATTTGCTCCTGAGCACCTTGAAGTGCTTTTTGAAAATCCTATGGAGTATCTTGGCAGACTTGATAATGCAGGTTCAATATTCCTTGGTCAGTATGCTTCAGAGCCGCTTGGCGACTACTATGCAGGCCCTAACCACGTTCTTCCAACAAGCGGTACAGCTAGATTCTTCTCGCCTCTGTCAGTAAACAGCTTTGAAAAGCGTTCAAGCTTTACATACTATACTGAGGACGCTCTCAGAGAAGCAAAGGACGATATCGTTCTTATTGCAGAAAAAGAGGGTCTGACGGCTCACGCAAATGCAATAAAGGTAAGATTTTAAGCGGTAAAGGTGATGAAAATGCGTACAGCGGAGATAAAAAGAAAAACTAAGGAAACTGATATAGAGGTGTTCGTGAAGCTTGACGGTGAGGGCAAGGTAAGTGTAAACACAGGCATAGGCTTCTTTGACCATATGCTCACAGCCCTTGGCGTTCACAGCGGAATAGACATGGACGTTGAGTGCACAGGCGACCTTTATGTTGACGGACACCATACAGTTGAGGACGTTGGCATATGCCTTGGCAAAGCATTTGCAGAGGCTCTCGGCGACAAAGCAGGCATTGCAAGATATGGCTCGGCTTTCGTGCCAATGGACGAAGCGCTGGCATTTTGCTCACTGGATATAAGCGGCAGACCTTTCCTTGCGTTCAATGCTGAGTTCCATGACGACAGGATAGGTCAGTATGGCACCTGCCTGACAGAAGAATTTTTCAGAGCCTTTGCATTCAATTCAGGCATAACACTGCATATCCGTGAGGAGTACGGCAAGAACGACCACCATATTGCAGAAGCAATGTACAAAGCAGTGGCTCACGCTTTGAAGGACGCTGTAAAAATAACAGGAACAGGAGTTTTATCCACCAAAGGAGTGCTTTAAATGATAGCAATAATCGACTACGGTGCAGGCAATATATTCTCTGTAAAAAACGCTCTGGACTATCTTGGCTTTGAGAACAAGCTCACAGACAAAAAAGAAGATATCGAAAAAGCCGACGCAATTATACTCCCCGGCGTGGGAGCGTTCCCATGGGCAATGAATATGCTCGGTCTTAGCGGTCTTATCGACACTATCAAGGAGCAGGCTAAAATAAAGCCTTTCCTTGGCATATGCCTTGGAATGCAGCTGCTTTTCGAGAAAAGCTATGAATTTGAGGAATGCAAGGGTCTTGGTCTTATCGGCGGATATGTTGACAAGATAAACGAGCCTGACCTCGTTATCCCACACATGGGCTGGAATAAGCTTGTGTATAATCATGACTGTCCCCTTTTTGACGGACTGGGCGATGACGAGTATGTTTATTTTGTACACTCATACAAGGCTTTCTGCGACAATAAAAATCTGTATGCCTACTGCGAATACGGCTCGAAAGTCCCTGCGGTGGTATCGGACGGAAGATATATCTTCGGCTGTCAGTTCCACCCCGAAAAAAGCGGAAAGACCGGTCTTAAAATACTTGAAAACTTTGCGAAAATGTCACAGGAGGTAAAATAATATGCTTGCAAAAAGAATTATACCATGCCTTGATGTGCGTGACGGAAAGGTAGTAAAGGGAGTAAATTTCGAGGGCATAAAAGAAGTCGGCGACCCTGTGGAGTGTGCATATGAATACAATCTTCAGGGTGCAGACGAGATAGTTTTCTATGACATAACAGCCTCCCACGAGGGCAGAGGAGTTATGCTGGACGTTGTTCGTGAAACAGCAAAAAAGGTATTTGTACCGCTCACTGTCGGCGGCGGAATAAAGACTGTTGACGATATAAGAGATACTCTCCGTGCAGGCGCAGACAAGGTGTCAGTGAACTCTCAGGCAGTGCAGAATCCTCAGCTTATAAAGGACGGAGCAGATATTTTCGGCTGTCAGTGCATATGCGTTGGCGTTGACGCAAAGAAGGTCGGCGACAACAAGTGGACGGTTTATATAAACGGCGGCAGAGTGGATATGCGAATGGATCTTATCGACTGGGTTAAAAAGTGCGAACAGCTCGGTGCAGGTGAGATATGCCTGAACTCTATCGACACAGACGGCGTAAGGGGCGGCTTTGATCTGCCAATGCTGAAAGCTGTGTGCAGTGCTGTAAAGATACCTGTTATCGCAAGCGGCGGAGCAGGAAAGCTTTCAGACTTTGCTGACGCTTTCCTTGAAACTGATTGCTCAGCGGCTCTTGCCGCAAGCCTTTTCCATTTCAAAGAGCTGACAGTTGGACAGGTAAAGGACGATTGCAGGAGCAAGGGAATTATCGTGAGGTGAGCATAATGATTGTTTTCAATATCGTATTTACTTTGTTTATACCAGTGCTTATGATATTGTGCGGCTATCTGATGTATAAGCATACACCGAAAGATATCAACTGCTTGGTGGGCTATCGCACTGCTATGTCATTGAAAAATCAGGAAACGTGGGATTTTGCCCACAATTATTGCGGACGTCTGTGGGTAAAGGTCGGAGCGGTCATGACGATAATTTCGGCATTGGTCTGTGTTCCATATTTCTTTATGAGCAGCGGCAAGGCGACTGTGATAATGTGCATAGCTGAAGTGATACAGGTGGTATTTTTGTGCTGGACGATAGTACCAACAGAACGAGCACTCAAAGATAATTTCGACCAAGACGGCAACAGAAAGGACAAATAATGAACCCAATAAAAGTTGATATAAACGATTTGGACAAATACTTCGTAAAAAGCGAGCTTACACCTGCTATCGCATTTGATGTGGATACAAAAACTGTGCTTATGCTTGCTTATATGAATAAGGAGAGCTTGAAAAAAACACTTGAAACAGGCTATACATGGTATTGGAGCAGATCAAGACAGGAATATTGGAACAAGGGTGCAACAAGCGGTCATCTGCAAAAGGTGGTTTCTATCTATGCGGACTGCGATAACGATACCCTGCTTATTAACGTAAAGCAGACAGGTGCAGCCTGCCATACAGGCTCATATAGCTGCTTTTTCAATGAGATATATAATACGGAGGAAGAATAAAATGACAGTTTATCAGGAAATTTTCGAGGTAATAAAACAGCGTAAAACTGACTATGAAGCAGGCAAGGCTCAGGAGAACAGCTATACAGCTTATCTCTTCGACAAGGGCGTAGACAAGATTTGCAAAAAGGTGGGCGAAGAGGCTACAGAAACAGTTATCGCTGCTAAAAATGGTGACAATGACGAGCTGAAAAACGAAATAAACGACCTTCTCTATCACGTTATGGTGCTTGCGGCAAATCAGGGACTTGAGTGGTCTGACGTGGAAAAGGTCCTTGACGAGAGAAACGAAAAGATAGGCAATCTGAAGAAATTTCATCAGGTAGACAAGAACACCTGATTATATGTATCCAAAGGCTCTGCGTTCATGCGCAGGGCTTTTTTTGATTTATGAGAGGATTTTCAGAAATTTAAGCACACAAAAGCCTTTTGCCGAATAGAATATAGCGAAGTAAAAAAACTTCCATGATTTGATTTATAGGAGGACTTACTATGAGCGATTTTAACGGCAAACCTTTCAAGGAAGCAATGTGTATCGAGGCAATGCGTGTGTTTGATTCATGCTCGTCACAGGATTGTCTGGAGGATCTTGCATTTACATTCAGCCAGGCAGACCAGACCGTGATAAACGCTGCGGCGTATATCAAAAGCACTTGTATCGACGTGACAGACGTAAGCTTTGCAATATCTCCGGTGGCATTCAACCACGGCTTTTACGCAGTTGACGTTACTTACACATTCAGGGCGCAGATAGAAGCATATGAAGCGGCAGGCGCAGCTCCAACAGTAGTTTACGGCACATCGACTTTCACAAAGAAAGTGATACTTTTCGGCAGTGACGGCGGCACACAGAGATTTTCTACCTGCGAGCCGAACCAGATCGTCACAACTTCGCCTACAAGCGGCTGCTCATGCTGTTGCTGCACAGCGGCAATGCCTTGCGCTTCTGTGAGCGTAGCAGCGCCAATGTGTCTTGACGCAAAGCTTGTCGCAGAGCCTGCACCAAGCGAGGAAAAGAACGTTCTTATCACTATTGGTCTTTTCGCTATCATTCAGTTGTCAAGACCTGTGCCTATAATGGTGCCTGTATATGATTACTGCGTACCTGGCAAGGAGTGTTCCACAAACAGTGACAGCCCGTGCGAGATGTTTGAAAAGATAGCATTCCCGACAGTAGAATTTTTCCCAAGAGGACTTGAAGAACCCCACTGCAAGGAAGAAAATGATACAGAGGGTCAGGGCGAAGCTCAGGGATAATATGTGATCTATGGGGGCGGAGTTTTCTGCCCCTTTTTGTTTTGCAAAGCGACCTGTTTGGCTCTTCGCTCCCAAAACGCTTGACAAGAAGCCTTAAAAGATTTATAATTAAAAGGAATGTACGAAATGAAATGAGGATATCAATGACTGAGAATTTTTCGGAAATAATAAATGAGGAAACCGCTCCGCAGAAGCTGCTCCAATGGTCTGGTGAATACGAAAGAACTTGCGGTCACAAGCCACTTGCCCTTATCCATTCATACGGCTGTCAGCAGAACGTCAGCGACGGTGAGAAAATAAAAGGTATGCTCTCAAAGGTGGGCTATGAGTTCACGTCCGATGTGAACGAGGCTCAGCTTATATTGTATAATACCTGTGCGGTAAGAGAAAATGCCGAGGACAAGGTGTTCGGCAAGCTTGGCGACCTTAAACATCTCAAAGAAAACAATCCCGAGCTTATTATAGGTATCTGCGGCTGTATGGCTCAGCAGAAGCACGTTGCAGAAAAAATAAAAAAGACCTACCGTCAGGTGGACTTGGTTTTCGGAACTTTTGCATACAACGATATGTATAATATGCTGTGGGAGATAATATCAAAGCATGACAGGATATTCAATCTGTCAGAAAATCATGTTGACATAAACGAGGATTTTTTACAGCTCCGTGACGATAAGATAAGAGCGTTCGTGCCTATAATGTATGGCTGCAACAATTTCTGCACCTATTGCATAGTGCCTTATGTCAGGGGCAGAGAACGCAGCAGAAAGCCTGAGTCCGTTATCGCAGAGGTAAAAGCTCTTGTGAAAAACGGCTATAAGGAAATAACATTGCTTGGTCAGAACGTTAATTCATACAGTTATGGTTTTCCTGAGCTTTTGAGAGAGCTTGACAAGATAGAGGGCGATTTTCGCATAAGATTTATGTCAAGCCACCCAAAGGACGCAAGCCATGAGCTTATTGACGCTATACTTGAATGCAAAAAGGTGTGCAAGCATTTGCACCTTCCTGTGCAGGCAGGCTCAGACAGGATACTAAAGCTTATGAATCGCCGCTATACCACGGCGGATTATCTGAAAATAATCGACTATGCCAGAAGCAAAGACCCTGAGTTTTCATTCACA
The DNA here is from genome assembly GCF_040909065.1 of Ruminococcus sp. RTP21359st1_H3_RTP21359_211015. Taxonomy (NCBI): domain Bacteria; kingdom Bacillati; phylum Bacillota; class Clostridia; order Eubacteriales; family Oscillospiraceae; genus Ruminococcus; species Ruminococcus sp. RTP21359st1_H3_RTP21359_211015. The sequence continues at coordinate 33,270 of NZ_JBDGDD010000004.1, read as the reverse complement.
ACAGACCTTATCGTAGGCTTCCCAAGTGAAACATACGAGGAGTTCTGCGAAACTAAGGAGCTTATCAAAAAGGTAAAGTACGATAATATCTATTCTTTTGTGTATTCAAGACGAAGCGGCACAAAGGCTGCCGAAATGGAGGATCACATCTCAGACAAGCAGAAGGGTCTGTGGCTGAGAGAATTACTGCTGGAGCAGAGAGAGGTGTCAACAGCGTGGCTTTCAAGATTTGTGGGAAGAACTGTAACCGTGCTGCCAACAGGCGAAGGCAGAACTGGCGCTGATTATCTCACAGGCAAAAGCGACGAGGATATGATCGTCGAGGTGAAAGCGGATAAAAAATATATCGGTAAATTCATTCAGGTTCGCATAACAAAAGCAATGAACTGGGCTTTGAGAGGCGAGCTTGTTGAAGATAAATAACAGCGAAAGCTGAATAATATTTAAAGGAGAATTACCATGGATGTAATTGAAATGACAAGAAAGCTTGGACAGGCTATTCAGGAAGACGAGAGATACAAGGCTTATATGGAGGCTTGTTCTATCAATGATACAGATGTTGAGATACAGAACAAAATAGGCGAGTTCAATCAGCTCCGTTCACAGCTCAGCGTTGAGATGCAGAAGCCTGATAAGGACGGCGAGAAGATGACAGCACTTGACACTCAGATCAGAGAGCTTTATGACGAGATCATGGCTATGCCTAAGATGATCGCATTTAACGAAGCTAAAGAAGTTATGGATAAGCTTCTCGGCTCTGTAAACTATATCATCTCAATGGCTGCAAACGGCGAAGATCCAATGACTTGCCCAGAGGAAGCTCCTCATAGCTGTTCAGGAAGCTGCGCATCATGCGGTGGCTGTCACTAAGACAGTATCAAAAAACGAATAATAGTCAGGGGGAGCTTATCCCCCGTCTGCCCGAATCTGAAGACCACTTCAGACTGGGGCGGATAATTTCTATAGGGATATGGCGCAACAATGTGTGTTGAACGAATATCATAATGGGATATGTGCGTGGATAAATATATGAAACGGAGTGAGTTTGAGTGGAAACCAAAGATATAGATTTTTCAAAGCTGTCACCTATGATGAAGCAGTATTTTGAAGTAAAGAACAAATATAAAAACCATATACTGTTCTACAGACTGGGAGATTTTTATGAAATGTTCTTTGATGACGCTATCATTGCGTCAAGAGAGCTTGAGCTTACTTTGACAGGTCGTGACTGCGGACTTGAGGAAAGAGCGCCTATGTGCGGTGTGCCTCACCATGCCTGCGACGTTTATCTGAAAAAGCTTATTGAAAAAGGCTACAACGTGGCTATCTGTGAGCAGACCATGGATCCTGCCATGTGCAAGGGCATAGTGCCGAGAGAGGTCATAAGAGTAGTCACACCGGGCACGCTTATCGAAAGCAGTATGCTTGATGAAACGTCCAACAACTATATCTGTGCATTTTATATGAGAGCCAAGGAAAGCGCATTGTGCCTTGCGGATATTTCCACAGGCGAGGTGCATCTGTTTGAGTTTGAGGGCAAGGAAATGACAAGCTCGGCTATAAATGAGCTGTCGAGATTTTCCCCTGCGGAGATTCTTATAAATGACGCTTTTCTTTCAAATAAAGAGCTTTCAAGCTTCATAAGAGAAAAGCTCAAGACCAGCGTTCAGCTTTTGGAGGAGAACGATTTTTCCCCTGAGATACATACAGAAGAGGTGCTGAAACAGTTTTCCACAAACAGCCTTGAATCTATTGGCGTTAAGCCTGACACAGTTGCAGCATTTGCAGTGTGCGGACTTTTTGCATACATACACGATACACAGAAAGCATTGGTGGGCAGATTTTCCGAGATAATAAAGCATGACGCCGACCCTATCATGACTATCGGCTTCACTGCAAGAAGAAATCTGGAGCTTACAGAAACTCTCAGAAATAAAGAGAAAAAAGGCTCGCTCCTATGGGTGCTTGACCATACCAAAACTTCAATGGGCAAGCGTATGCTAAAATCCTTCCTGGAACAGCCCCTTGTCAATCCTGCAAAGATAATCGACAGACTTGACGCTGTTGAACAGCTCACAATGAAGCCTGTTGAACTTGGAGAGCTAAAAGAGATACTGGGAGGAGTCTATGACCTTGAAAGACTCATGACAAGGGTAATGTATAAGACCGCTACCCCTAGAGATCTTAAATCACTGTCGCTGACAGCACTTAAACTCCCTGAGATAAAGGAGCTTCTCAAAGGTTTTGATTCAAAGCTTCTTGCAAACTGCAACAATAAAATATCCACCCTTGAAGCTATCTCAAACCTTGTTGAGAACGCCATTGTTGACGAACCGCCTGTTAATGTCAAGGACGGCAACGTTATCAAAGACGGCTTCAACGAACAGCTTGACGGACTGAGAAATATAATCTCAGGAGGCAAGGGTATAATTGATGATATTGCGGAGCGTGAAAGAGAAAAAACGGGTATCAAAAATCTGAAAATAGGCTATAACCGAGTTTTCGGATATTATATCGAGGTAACAAAGTCTTACTATGACCTTGTGCCTGACAACTATATAAGAAAACAGACCCTTGCCAACTGCGAGCGTTTTATCACGGACGAGCTTAAAGTCGCAGAGAACACTATTCTCGGTGCAAGCGATAAGATAGCAACTCTTGAGCAGGAAATATTTGCGGAGATAAGAGATTTTGCAGCAACTCAGCTTAGACTTGTGCAGGAAACTGCCATAGCAGTGGCGCAGATAGACGTGCTTTGCTCTTTTGCAACTGCGGCGGTGAACAATAACTATACAAAGCCTGAGATAGCCATTGACGGCATTATTGATATCAAAAACGGCAGACACCCCGTTGTTGAGCTTATGCAGAAAGACGAGGTGTTCGTGCCTAACGACACATATCTTGATCTTACAAGCAACAGAATGGCTGTCATAACAGGTCCGAATATGTCAGGTAAATCAACTTATATGCGTCAGGTTGCTCTTATCACACTTATGGCGCAGATAGGCTGTTTTGTGCCTGCGGACTATGCAAAAATATCAGTAGTCGACCAAATATTCACAAGAATAGGCGCTTCTGATGACCTTACCGCAGGTCAGTCCACCTTCATGGTGGAAATGAGCGAGGTTGCAGATATCGTAAAGCACGCCACAAAAAACAGCCTTGTTATCCTCGACGAGGTGGGCAGAGGTACTTCAACCTTTGACGGAATCTCCATTGCAAGGGCAGTGTCGGAGTATATCTCCACCAACAGATCAATGGGCTGCAAGACCTTGTTTGCAACACACTATCATGAGCTTATAAGCCTTGAAAAAGAGCTTGACGGCGTGAGAAATTTCTCTGTTGCAGTAAAGCGTCAGGGGGATAGTATCAAGTTCCTTAGAAAGATAGTTCCGGGCGGAGTTGACGAAAGCTACGGCATAGAAGTTGCAAAGCTTGCGGGTCTGCCAAACAAGATAATAAACAGAGCCAAAGAGCTTCTCGAACAGCTTGAAGCGGAAAACAAAAAGGCAAGACTTGCCGCTGAGCAGATAGAAAGCGACCAGATATCCTTTGACAAAATAAGCGACAGCATCGTTACCGACAGACTTAGAAAAACCAACATAGACGAAATGACCGACAGCGAGCTTAGAGATTTTGTGAAAGACTTGCTGAAATATGTTTAGGTGAGCGTCATGAAAAAGTGGTATGACGAGGAATATGAGTTTGAAATAGAGGTCACGGGCTTTCTCCGTGGCGACCATACTGAAAGATATTGCCGAAACGGCGAGGAGATAGGGGATAAATATTTCTGCACCTATGGCTGTCCCGTGAATAAGGACGGCTATGGCATTTGCAGTAAAACAATGATGATGCTTTATCCCATTATGGAAGCTGTCCGCAGCGGAGGAGATCTCACTAAGATAGGCGGCGACAGCAAATATACAAAAACTATCGTTTGTCCTGACGGCTGTGTCATGTTCCGCTTGACAGCAAAGCCGACAGGCAAGGAGAATTTTCATACAGGCGGCTTTTGGAAAGAGCCATAGAAAAGGATAGAAAAATGTCAGAAATAAAAGTTCTGAGCAAGGAAGTTTCCGAACTTATTGCGGCGGGCGAGGTAATAGACAGACCTGCTTCAATAATAAAGGAGCTTCTTGAAAACGCAATAGACGCAGGTGCGAACGTCATAACAGTTGAGATAAAAAACGGTGGCCGCACCTATATAAGAGTGACGGATAACGGCAAGGGTATCTCAAAAGATGATTTGCCTATAGCCTTTCTTCGTCATGCAACAAGTAAAATATCAGTAAAAAATGACCTTGACAGTATTATGACCCTCGGCTTCAGAGGTGAAGCACTTGCTTCTATCTGTGCAGTATCCAAGGTAGACGTGCTTACGAAACGTCCCGAGGAGGATTACGGCACGCATTATGTTATCGAGGGCGCAGTGGAAAAGACCTGCGAGGAGTGCGGCTGTCCTGACGGCACAACTTTCGTTGTCAGGGATATTTTCTATAATGTTCCTGCAAGACTAAAGTTTCTGAAAAAGGACGTTTCAGAGGGCAATTTTGCCGCAGACCTTGTTACAAAGCTTACCCTTTCACACCCTGAGATATCATTCAAGTTCATCAGGGATAATAAAGTTGAGATATTGACAGCAGGGGACGGCAAGATATATTCCGCAGTTTATTCAGTTTATGGCAGAGATTTTGCAAACTCCATGCTTGAAGTTGACTACACATGGCAGGGTATGCACATAACAGGATTCACTGTCAAGCCTCTGTCTGCAAAGCCTAACAGACGTTTTCAGAATTTCTTTGTAAATAAAAGATATGTGAAGTCAAGGGCTTGTGCGGCGGCACTTGAAGAAGCCTACAGAAATCTTCTTATGACGGGAAAATTCCCGGCTTGCGTGCTTTATATCGATATCCCACCGAATACCATAGATGTGAACGTCCACCCTACTAAAATAGAAGTGCGTTTTTCAGACGAAAAGCTTATGCACGAGGCTGTGTTCTTTGCGGTGAAAAATTCCCTTATGAAGAATGACAGACCTAATGAGATGCACCTTGAAAACAAGCGTAATTTCACCGACAGAGAGCTTTTTGATATACCTAAAAAGGATAACAGCGTTCAGCTTAAATTCGCCATGGAGGATAATGGTCAAAAGCCTGCTGCCTCAAAGGCTGAGATACCTGTCCCAAAGCCGCAGACAGAGAAACAGTACGAAAATTCGTACAGCTATCAAAAGCCTGCACCAACGCTTAAAACAGTCGAGAGCAGGAGCATAACTGAGGAAGAAAAAGAAAAACTCAGCGGCAGTGACGATATGTTCCTTGCAAGCCTTGAACAGCCTGCAAAGAGAGAAACAGCTGTCACAGCCATTTCAGGCCCTGAGCCGAAGCCCCATAAGGTGACAGTGGAGGAGATAAACAAGGCGATAAGCGAGATACCTCTCCCCGAAGAGCCGGAGGAGCAGAGCGGAGAAGCTTTCAAGTTTATCGACGCTCAAAGCTTCACAAAGAAAAAGCCTGTTTCCGTTATCGTGGAGGAGAAAGAGCCTGAAAAGCCGAAGCCTGTTGTGGTGGGCGAGCTTTTCAAGACCTATGTTGTGGCACAGGTGGGCGACGAAATGATACTTATGGATAAGCATGCCGCTCATGAGAGATATATTTTCGAGAGGATAAAAAGCGATGCCGAACAGCTTGAAACGCAAATGTTCCTAGAGCCTATCATGGTATTGCTTTCCTATGACGAGTATGACGCTCTCACCGCAAACCTCGATAAGGTGTCACAGCTTGGCTTTGAGATAGAGCCGGACGTTGCGCCAACTGTTGCAGTAAAGGGCGTGCCTATCATTCTTGGTGACGATAACCCTGCGGATATAATCAGCGAACTTGCAAAGAATTTTATCGAGAATAAACTCAATCCGCAAATAGAGCTTTTTGACGACCTCTACCATTCTATCGCCTGCAAAGCTGCAATAAAAGCGAACGATACCAACAGCGGAATAGAATTGCAGGCGCTCGTGAATGCCGTTTATGGTCAGGAAAATATCAGATATTGCCCTCATGGCAGACCTGTTATGATAACCCTCACCAAAAGAGATATAGAAAAGCAGTTCAGACGAGTTCTATAAAAAATGCAGGAGGCGAAAGCTATGGAAAATAAAATACCTCTCCTTGTCATTGCAGGGCCTACCGCCAGTGGAAAGACCGCCTGCGCAGTGGAGCTTGCAAAGATATATGACGGTGAGATAGTTTCCGCAGACTCTATGCAGATATATAAGGGTCTGAGCATCGCTACTGCCAAGCCTACCAAAGAGGAAATGCAGGGCGTGCCACATTATCTTGTAGATTTTCTCGAGCCTGAGCAGGCTTTTTCCGTGGCAGATTATGTGAAGCTCGCAGGTGAGCGTATCAGAGAGATACACAGCCGTGGCAAAGTTCCTATTCTCTGCGGGGGAACAGGACTATATATAAGCTCACTTGTGAACAACGTAATCTTTGACGATACCGAAACGGACGGCTCAGTCAGAAAACGTCTTGAGGAGGAAGCCAAGACGCTGGGCGGTCACGCTTTGTGGGAAAGGCTCAGAGAGGTCGATCCCGAAACTGCGGAGAAAGTCCATGAGAACAACCTGCCAAGGGTCATACGAGGACTTGAAGTCTTTGAAACTACAGGTATACCCCTTTCACAGCATAAGGTGAACAGCCGTCGTGAGAAGTCGCCATATAACGCCTGCATTATCGGTCTTACAGCTTCCGACAGACAGTATCTCTATGACCGTATAAACCGCCGTGTTGATGTAATGGTGGAAAATGGACTTATAGAGGAGTGCAGAGTTTTTTATGACAGCTTTACCCCTGCTACAGCTTATCAGGCGATAGGCTATAAGGAGCTCGTGCCGTATTTTGAAGGCAAAGCTGAGCTTTGTGAATGCCTCGACAAAATCAAACAGGAAAGCCGTCATTATGCCAAAAGACAGCTTACTTGGTTTAGACGAGTTGACGGAATTCAGTGGGTGGAAACAGATAAATTTGATAGTTTTCAAAAAATTATAGAAAATATCAAAAATATTATAGCCAAATCGGAAATTATGTGATATAATATAATTTGAAAGATTTTATAGTAAAAAAAGCAATACATTGCTGTAAAAATTTTTAGGAGTGTTATTTATGAATAAGAATCTTAATCTTCAGGACGTTATACTCAACCAGATCAGAAAAGACAAGATAGCGTCTACCTTTATCCTTATGAACGGTTACCAGTTCAAAGGCGTTGTAAAGGGCTTTGACAGCTATGTTGTAGTTCTCGATTGCGAGGGCAAGCAGAACATAGTTTATAAGCATGCTATCTCAACTATCGTTCCGTCAAGATATATCAACGTTCTTGACGCCGCAGGCAATTCAGATATTTAAGAGGGCAGTAAAAAATGAAATCTCTGACCGTTAAAATACTTACCGGTCTGCTTTCTGTGCTGATAATCACAACTATCGGCAGTCAGATATACAGTGCACTTACAGAGCGTCATGACACCGAGGAAGCTGTGCTTGTTACTATCAATGAGGATATTGCTTTTAAGGGCGTTATAATCAGAGATGAAAAGGTGGTCACCTATGACGGCGGCGGAGTTTTGGATTATACCTATTCCGACGGCAGTAAAATATCTGTTGGCAATACCATAGCGTCAGTTTATTCTTCTGAGGACGCTGTTACAGCGAAAAACAAGATAAAGATACTTGAAAGCGAAATAGCCGCCCTTGAAAGAGCACAAAATCCGGGTACAACGAATTATGTTCAGCCTGAAACGCTCAAAAGCAAGATAGATAAGGAATATAAGGAGCTTCTCTCATATTCTTCTCAGGATAATTTCTCTGAGTTTGCAAAAACAAGAGAGGATATGTCCCTTGTGATGAATATTTATAATATCGTCACAAAGACCGAGCAGAGCTATGACGAAAGGATAAGCCAGCTTCAGGCGAAAGTCAAGGAGCTGGAGGAACAGACCTCAGGCTCAGGAAAAACGATCACTGCTGACGAAACAGGCTATTTTGTTTCCTATGCAGACGGCTATGAGAGCGAGCTTACTATGGAGAACGCTTCCCAGCTCACTGACAAGGATATCCAAAAGGTCATCGGCCAGCCTAGTAAGGACGCACCGAACGCCATTGGCAAAATGTTTTCCGACTATTCATGCAGGATAGCAGGGATCATGGAAAACGATAAAAGGATAACAGAGGGCGCATGGCTCAGAATGACGCTCAGTACCACAAAAAACATCTATGACGTTCAGGTGGAGTCTGTTAAGCCTTGTGAGGACGATGAGAACAAAGTGGTCGTCGTGCTTTCCTGTGACAGACTTGACGAAGCTCTTGTTGAGTCAAGAGTGCAGTCTGCGGAGCTTATCTTCGACGAGTATCAGGGTCTTAAAGTACCAAGAAGTGCGATACGTTTTCAGGGCGATCAGAAGGGCGTTTATGTGATACTCGGCAAGGACGTTACCTTTAAGAAGATCAATGTTATTTATGAGGGCGATGATTATGTGCTCTCTGAAAATACCTCAAACGAGGATTATCTGCTGCTTTACGATCAAATTTTGTTAGAGGTGGTATCAGATGAAGATGTGCAGCAAAGTAGATCAGACAGCAACGCTGTCACCTCAGGATAATTATTTTCCGGAGGTTCTTGAAAACTGTAAGGAAATATGTTATAATGTAGAGAACGCCAAAGCAAAATGGCGTAAGCCTGACGAAGAAGTCAGGATAATGGCTGTCACAAAGACAGTGCCGCCTGAAAAGGTGAATTTCGCTGTGGCTCAGGGCTTTAAGCTGCTGGGCGAAAACAGGGTGCAGGAGTTTCTTTCCAAGAAGGAAGCTTACGATAAAAGTGCAGAAGTGCAGTTTATCGGACATTTGCAGACCAATAAAGTGAAATATATAATCAATGACGTTACTCTGATACAGTCTGTCGATAACCTGAAGCTTGCTCATGAGATAAGCAGGCTTGCAGTGAAGAATAATAAAACTATGAACGTCCTTGTGGAAATAAATATAGGCGAAGAGGCTACTAAAAGCGGCGTTTCCGCTGAAATGGCTGAGGAGCTTGTAAGACAGACCGCGCAGCTGCCTAACGTTTCCGTAAAGGGTCTTATGGCAATACCGCCTGTAGGCTCAGGTGAGGACGTTTTTGAGAAAATGCACGGTATCTTTCTTAGTGTAAAGGAACAGGACATACCGAACGTGTCTATGGATATTCTCTCAATGGGAATGTCTGGGGACTATGAGCTTGCCATAAAGCATGGCTCAAATTTGGTGAGGATCGGAACAAAGCTTTTCGGAGCTAGAAAATATTTGGAGGATTAAAAATGGGTGCAATGCAGAAATTAAAAAATCTCTTTGTAGGCGAAGATGAACTTGAGCAGGAGGACGCAATGTATCAGCAGCCGATGTATGAGAATAAAACAGAATACAACGAAGCACCAAAGAACACAGGTGCATATGGCAATAACGCACGTCCGGTAAGAATGGAGCAAACCACGACTTTGCAGATAGTTCTTGCAAGACCAAACGATTTTTCAGAGGTCAAGTCTATCGGCGGCGATATAAATGAGGGAAAGACAGTTCTTCTCAACCTGGAAACTGTAAAGAGCGAGGACGCAAAGAGAATACTTGACTTTATCTCAGGCGTTGCGTATGCAAATGGTGCAGACATCAAGATGATGGCTCAGAAAACTTTCGCTATCATGCCTAGAAACGTTGGCTTCTCAGGAGTTGACCTTATGAGCGAGCTTGAAAATAACGGCTATAGCTTCTAAAAATGGCTCGTGCTAAATATCAGTTTTTGCCCGACTTGTCTGAGGACGATATCCGTCTGTTAGACAGAGTTTCCGATTGGATAATGGCGGCTGATGAAAAGTATATAACAAAGTTTTCCGCGTTTCTCGATGAAAGGCAGTGTCTGCTGTGCGAAAAACTCATGGCGTCTGTGAAATATGAGAATTATAGGCTTTGGGGCGGATATGAAAACGCCGCAAGGCGTATGCTGTGCGTCTATCCTGAATATTGCGAGGCAGAAAGTGAGGATTTTCCTATCACCGCAATTACACTGCTGTATCGCAAAGAGGATAAAATAACTCACAGAGATATCCTAGGCTCGCTTATGGGACTAAGAATAAAAAGAGACAGCGTTGGCGACATTCTTGTGGGAGAGGGAAAGTCAGCGATGTTCCTGCGTTCTTCTGTGGCAGGCGAGGTTACAAGCGTCTTGACAAAGGTCGGCAGAGCAGGAGTGAAGCTCCGGGAGGGCTATGACGGCAGTATACATATTGAGCAGAAAACTCAGGAAATAAGCGGAACTGTGGCTTCCATGCGTGCAGATTGTATCTTAAGTCTTGCCGCAAGGATATCACGAGAAAAGTCAGCACAGCTTATAAAAAACGTGGGCATTGAAATAGACCATATGCCGAAAAATTCACCGAAAATACCTCTTGAAGAGGGCTGTACATTTTCAGTGAGAGGATACGGAAAATTCAAGCTGCTTTCAGTTGACGGCACAACTAAAAAAGACAGAATACATATAACTTTAAATAAATTTGTGTAAAGATCACGGAGGTCCTAGTATGTTAAATCCAAATAATATTAAAGGAAAAACTTTTGATACCGAGAAAAACGGTTATTCAAAAGAAGACGTAAAAGAATTTCTCGGGCAGGTAGCCGAGGATTATGCCGAAGTCGTAAAGGCAAATCAGGATACCGAAGCTAAGATAATCAAGCTCGTTGAGAAGATAAACGAGTACAGAGAGGACGAGGAAGCTATCCAGCAGGCTCTTGTTGTGGCTCAGAAAGAGTCAAATAAGATACTTACTGAGGCCAAAACTCAGGCTCACGATATGATCGAGTCTGCCAAAACAGAGCAGGTAAGACTCGCAGAGCAGAGTGCCTCTGAGTGTGAGAGAATAGTTAAGGAGCATAAGGAAAAGTGCGCTGAGCTTATCAGAACTAATACCGAGATAACAGAAAAGAAGATAAATGAAGTAAGAGCCGCTTATGACGAGGAGCTTGCTAAGTTTGAGAACCTCAAGGCTGAGGTAACTCAGTTCAAGGCTGACCTTACTCAGCTTTATAATAAGCAGATAAGACTTATTATGGAAATTCCTGCGTCCGAGTCTGCCGAGGATACAGCAGAGGAGTATGAGGAAGAAGAAACAGTCGAGGAAACTCAGGAAGCTGCAGAGGAGCAGGCAGAGGAAACAGCTGAGCCTGAGGAAACTGTTGAGGCTGAATCTGCACCTGTTACTGACAGTGAGCACGTTGAGAAGATACTTAACACTGGTTCTTTCGACCCTGTTATACCAAAGACAGCTCCTGCTGAGCTTAAATTTGGTAAAAATAATTAATTCAAAGGCTCTGTTTTCCGCAGAGCCTTACTGTTCATAAATGGAGTAGGGAATAGATGTTTGTAATTTCGCTTGTTATCATGGCAGTTCTCGTTGCCGCCGACCAGCTCATAAAGCTTGCCGTGACAAATAACCTTCCGTTGAATGGTCAGCCTGTCGAGGTCATAAAGTTCGGTAGCTTTAAGGTGTTCAGCCTGACCCATATAAGAAACTCAGGAGCAGCATGGAGCATGATGTCAGGAAAGACCTGGTTTCTTATCGGTCTGCCTGTGGTCGTGCTTATTGCGGCTATAGTCTATATGTATAAGATACGTAAAGGCTCAAAGCTGGAGCTTGTGTCGCTGGCTATGGTGCTTGCAGGCGGTATCGGCAACCTTATCGACAGAATAAGGGTAAAAGAAGTTGTGGACTATATCAAGTTCGAGCCTATCAATTTCCCTATCTTCAACTTTGCGGATATCTGTATCGTTATCGGCGGAATTTTGTTCGTTATCTGCTTTTGCTTTCTTGACGAAAAGAAAAAGCCGATCCGTGACGCTATAAAGGTCAAAGACGAAAATGACAAAGCTTGATTTTATTGCCACTGCCGAGCAAACAGGCGAGCGTATCGACAGATTTTTGTCAGCGCAGGATACAGGTCTTACACGATCCGCTGTGCAGAAGCTTATCGAGGACGGCGGCGTTACAGTTGGCGGCAAAAAAGTATCGAAAAATTATAAGCTGCATAACGGTGACAGCGTTGAGATAATTATTCCCGACCCTGTGGAGCTTGACGTCAAGCCACAGGATATCCCAGTGGAAATAGTCTATGAGGACAGCGAACTGCTTGTGGTGAATAAACCTAAAGGCATGGTGGTGCACCCTGCCGCAGGCAATCCCGACGGCACTTTGGTGAACGCATTGCTTTATCATTGTCAGGGCAGGCTTTCTTCAATAAACGGCGTCATTCGCCCTGGGATAGTCCATAGGATAGACAAAAATACAAGCGGTCTGCTGATCGTTGCCAAGACCGACAGCGCACATAACTTTCTTGCGGCTCAGATAAAAGAGCATAGCTTTACAAGAGAGTATGAAGCTGTACTCACAGGCGGTCGCCTAAAGACCCCTACCGGCACAGTTGACGCACCTATTGGCAGAAGCAAATATGACAGAAAGAAAATGTGCGTGACAGAGCAAAATTCCAAGCACGCAGTTACTCATTATGAGGTGCTGGAGGAGTTCGGGCAGTGCTCGCTGGTGAAATTCCGCCTTGAAACAGGTCGAACCCACCAGATAAGAGTACATTCCGCATATATCGGTCACCCTGTCTACGGCGACGATGTTTACGGCAAAGCTGTAAAGGGAATCGAGGGGCAGTGCCTCCACGCAAAGAAAATTGGTTTTATACACCCTGCGACCAAGGAATATATGGAGTTTGACAGCGAATTGCCCGATTATTTTCAGGCGGTGCTGAAAAAACTCAGAGCAGGGAATTGACCCACGGAAGTGATTTTATGTTTGAAGATATATCAAAAGTCCTGCTTATAACGGATATGGACGGAACTTTTCTCCCCGCAAGCAAGATACCTACCCCGAAAACTCTCGCCGCTGTCAAGCGTTTTGAAGAGGCTGGGGGCAGATTCTCTATCGCTACAGGCAGAGCCATTCAGGCGGCTAGACAGTATTTTGACATGGTGAATGTGAATTGTCCTATCATAATGTCAAACGGCGGAATGGTCTATGATATCCATACGAAAGAGCAGATATATAACGTCTTTCTGCCAAGCTTTGCGGCGGATATCGTCAAGGAGATACTTGCCAATAATCCTTATGTTGGCTGTGAAGTGCTTACTGTCAACGAGGTCTATGTGCCAAGCATGACCCCTATGGAAAAGCGCCATAATGAGATCTGTAAGCTCATTCCCGTTCAGTGTGCCGTTGACGAGATACCTGACAAGAACTGGTATAAGGTGCTTTTTGCAGTTGAGCCTGAGCGTATGGACGAGCTTATAAACTATGTGGCAAAAAAAGGCTACAAAGGAGTAGATTTTGTGCGTTCAAGTATCGAGTATTACGAGATACTTCCACAGAATATATCAAAAGGTACGGCTCTTGAGGAGCTGAGAAAAGCTTGTGGCATGGAGGATTTTACTTTCGTGGCTGCAGGCGACTATAATAATGATATTGAACTTCTTCAAGCGGCTGACGTGGCATATTGCCCGTCAAATGCGGCAGAGGAGGTCAAAAAGGTTGCGGATAAGGTCTTTGAGCAGTCCTGCGAGGAGGACTTTATTGCCGCAGTCATAGATGAAATTTTTGAAAAACTGAAGAAATAATATTTTTTTGGAGGTCAAAAGTATGGACGAAACATTAAAGAAACAGCTTGAGATCACAGCCTGCAAGGTTCGTCTTGGAATACTCGAGGGAGTATTCAACGCAAAGTCGGGTCATCCGGGCGGATCGCTCTCTATAGCAGATCTGCTCACTTATCTCTATTTTGCCAAGATGAACGTATATCCTGATAAGCCGGAAGAGCCTGAGAGAGATAGACTCGTGCTTTCAAAGGGTCACACAGCACCTGCACTCTATGCAACTCTTGCAGAAAAAGGCTTTTTTCCAAAGGAGGAGCTGAAGTCCCTCAGACATATCGGTGCAATGCTTCAGGGTCACCCTTGTATTTCTATCCCTGGCGTTGATATGTCCTCTGGATCCCTTGGACAGGGCATTTCTGTTGCCTGCGGTATGGCGCTTTCAGGAAAGCTCACAAGCGATACCTATAAGGTGTATACTATCCTTGGCGATGGTGAGATCGAAGAGGGTCAGGTATGGGAGGCTGCAATGTTCGCCGCTCATTATAAGCTTGATAACCTCGTTGCTGTTGTGGATAATAACGGACTTCAGATCGACGGAAAGATAGAGGACGTAATGTCGCCATATCCTATCGTTGACAAGTTTGCAGCATTTGGCTGGCACGTTATCACAGCCGACGCTCACGATTTTGACTCACTTGAAAAAGCATTCAACGAGGCAGAAACAGTATGCGGTCAGCCTTGCGTTATCGTAATGAAGAGTATCAAGGGCAAGGGCGTTTCATTTATGGAAAACAACGTTTCATGGCATGGTTCAGCACCTAACAAGGAGCAGTATGAGCAGGCTGTGGCAGAAATAAACGAACAGCTTAAAAGTCTGGAGGGTTAAGCAATGGCAGAATTGAAGAAGAAAGCTACAAGAGAAAGCTACGGCGAGGCTCTTGCAGAGCTTGGCGATAAGTACGATAACCTCTATGTTTTTGACGCAGACCTTGCTGCTGCAACAAAAACAGGTATATTCAAGAAGAAATTCCCTGACAGATTTTTTGACTGCGGTATCGCCGAGTCAAATATGATGGGCGTTGCAGCAGGTATGGCTGCAACAGGCAAGATACCATTTGCTTCTACATTCGCAATGTTCGCCGCAGGCAGAGCATTTGAGCAGGTAAGAAACTCTATCGGTTATCCTCACCTCAACGTGAAGATAGGTGCAACACACGCAGGTATCTCTGTAGGCGAAGACGGTGCAACACATCAGTGCAACGAGGATATCGCTCTTATGAGAACTATCCCTGGCATGGTGGTAATAAACCCTGCCGACGACGTTGAAGCAAAGGCTGCCGTTGAAGCCGCTATCCTCCATGAAGGTCCGGTTTATCTTCGTTTCGGCAGACTTGCCACACCTGTTTTTAACGACCCTGAAAAATATAAGTTCGAGCTTGGCAAGGGCGTTAAGCTCCGTGACGGCAAGGATATAGCTATCGTTGCAACAGGCCTTATGGTTTATGAAGCTATTGAGGCTGCAAAAACACTGGCAGCTGAGGGTATCGAAGCAACAGTTATCAATATCCACACTATCAAGCCAATCGACGAGGATATCATCGTTGAAGCCGCAAAGAACACAGGACTTCTTCTCACAGTAGAGGAGCATAGCGTTATCGGCGGACTTGGCTCAGCCGTTGCAGACGTTCTTGCAGCAAGACACCCTGCAAAGCTTGTTAAGATCGGCGTTAATGACGAGTTCGGTCACTCAGGCCCGGCAGTTGATCTTCTTAAAGAATATGGCCTCTGCGCAGACAATATCGTTGCAAAGGCAAGAGATGCTGTTAAGGCAAAGTAATAAAAGCAAACGGACGGATATCTTCCGTCCGTTTTTTTGTACACAAAAAAAGACACGCTTATGATCTCGTAAACGTGTCTTTTCTTATGCTTTTACAGTGCCTGCATGAGTGTCGATAATGTTGTTTATACATATGTAAAGATAAGGCTTAAGCTCGCCAATGTCCACAGGCTCGTTGTAAAGTATGGACGAGTAGCAGGTTGAGCTTACAAGCTCAACTATCATGAATATCATGACCTCAGGCTGAACAATATCATATGGAGCGTCAGCAAGCATGGCGTCATAAATGTTGCGGAAGTCAATGTCATCGTCCTTTATAGGCGACGTAAGAGCGTGCTTGAAAACGCCCCAGCTAAGATTCTTTGCAATAAAAGTCAAAAGCGACTTGTTCTCGTTTAGCTGGTTGATGATGTTGTCAACAATAAAAATAATTCGTTCGTTAAAGGTGAGCTTCTTGCCGCTCGCATTTAATGCCTCGATAGCGTTTCTGAAAAGCTGTGACGACTTGTGAGAAACAAGCTTGTTTCTTATGTCATATTTGTCTTTAAAATAAAGATAAAACGTTCCTTTCGCCACACCAGCGTTGTTCACGATGTCTGAAATAGAGGTCTTGCTCACTCCCTTGGTGGTAAAAAGACTAAAAGCCGTGTTAAGCAGAGAGTCCTCCTTTACCTTTTTATTGGTATCAAGCTTGCCCATTTTAACACGTCCTTCCTTATTATAATATATACAATTTGTATGCCACACATACACAGGTTTACTGTGGTTGACACTATATTTATTATAATACAAATTCTTGTTAAAGTCAACGGAGCAAAATGACCAATAGTCAGTTATGACCGTCGGTCATTTTGTGCAACTCTACAAAAAGAATGACTAATGGTCATTTTACTATTGACTGTTGGTCATTTTCGTTGTATACTATGAATTGTAAGAGACCGAAAGGTCAAAAACTATGTGAAGGGAATGACATTTGATGCAGAAATTTGGCAGAGGAGTTGTAAAGCTCCGAGTACCGATACTCATAGTCAGCGTTCTGCTGCTGATACCGTCAATATTCGGTTTTCTCAGCACGAGAATAAACTATGATATTCTTTCATACCTCCCGTCAGACATTGAAACCATGAAAGGTCAGGATATAATGCTTGACGAGTTCGGCAAGGGTGGCTTTTCGCTGGTAATGCTTGACGGCATGGATGATAAGGACGTTGAAAAGGTCAAGGAGAAGATCGAAAAGGTAGACCACGTTTGCGATGTTCTCTGGTATGACACCTTGGCAGACGTTTCACTTCCAAAGGAAGTTCTTCCTGATGATATTTACGATTTCTTCAATACAGATAACTCCACAATGATGGCTGTCTTTTTTGACGAAGCAACCTCCGCTGACGGCTCACTTGAAGCTGTCAAGGAGATAAGAAGCATCGCCGGTGAACAGTGTTTCGTAAGCGGTATGTCGTCGGTAGTTGAGGATATCAAGGATCTGACAATGCAGGAAGCTCCGATGTATGTTGTTATCGCAGTAATACTTACAAGTATCATACTTGCTCTTACAATGGATTCGTTCCTTATCCCACTGTTCTTTATGCTCAGCGTGGGCATGGCGATAATCTATAACATGGGAACGAACTTCATACAAGGCGAAATATCGTTCATCACCGAAGCTCTTGCAGCTGTGCTTCAGCTTGCGGTAACGATAGACTACTCGATCTTCCTGTGGCACAGCTACAAAGAGGAGAAAGAAAAGCACCCTGGTGACAACAAAGAGGCTATGGCAGTCGCCATCGGCAAAACTATCACCTCAGTTGTTTCAAGCTCCATAACAACAGTTGCAGGCTTCCTTGCACTTTGCTTCATGAGCTACGAGCTTGGCATGGACATGGGTATCGTAATGGCAAAGGGCGTTGTTATTGGCGTTATCTGCTGCATAACAGTTCTCCCGTCAATGATACTTGTCTTCGATAAGGCACTTGAAAAAACAATGCACAAAGACCTTGTTCCAAGCCTTGAAAAGCCTTCAAAGTTCATTATCAAGCACCATGCAGCATTTATCGTACTCTTTATAGTTGTACTTATCCCTGCCGTATATGGTCAGATAAACACCAATGTCTACTATAACCTGACAGATACTCTTCCAAAGGATCTCAACAGTGTTATCGCAAACTCAAAGCTAGATGAGGAATACCACATGGCAACGACCCATATGCTCCTGGTTGACGCTGATATGCAGCCAAAGGAAGTAAACTCTATGCTCGACGAAATGGGCAAGGTTGATGGTGTAAGCTTCTCAATGTCACTGGATACTCTTATCGGTCCGTCTATTCCTCGTGAGATAGTTCCTGAGTCAGTAACAAAGATACTCAAGAGCGATAAATGGCAGCTTATGCTAATAGGTTCTGAATATAAGGTAGCTTCTGATGAAGAGAATGCCCAGATAGATGAGCTTAGCAAGATACTTAAATCCTACGATAAGGACGGAATGCTTATCGGTGAGGCGGCGGCAACAAAAGACCTTATCGACATAACAGATCATGACTTCAAGGTAGTAAATATAGTTTCTATCGCCGCTATCTTCATCATCATTCTTATTGCACTGCGTTCAGTTTCACTGCCTATTATTCTGGTAGCCGTTATCGAATTTGCTATCACAGTAAACATGGGTGTTCCGTGTTTTACGAATACCACCATACCGTTCATAGCGTCGGTAGTAATCGGTACTATCCAGCTTGGTGCAACAGTTGACTACGCTATCCTTATGACAACAAGATATAAGACCGAGCGTAACGCAGGCAAAGATAAGCACGAAGCTGTCACTATCGCACTCACCACTTCAATGAAGTCTATCATGGTCAGCGCACTTGGCTTCTTCGCTTCAACATTCGGCGTTGGCGTATATTCAAGCGTAGATATGATCTCACAGCTTTGTACGCTCATGTCAAGAGGCGCAATAATCAGTATGATAACTGTTATCTGCATACTTCCTTCAATGCTTATGCTGTTCGATAAGGTAATAATCAATACAACAATGGGCATGAAGAAAAAAGAAAATAAGCTTTATAAGCTTCCTGAAATAAACTAATTCGTAAAGGAGATATAGTTATGAAAAAGTATTCAAGAGTTCTTGCAGGCATACTTGCCGTACTTCTTTCCGCAGGCTGCACAGGTCTTTATGCAGCAGCTCAGTCAGACAGCTCTTCCGCTGCCGACAGCACTGCCTCAACAACAAAGAGCGAATCAGATAAAAAAGATACAAAAGATACAAAGAAAGCTGATAAGTCTGACAGTGATACAGAAAAACAGGCTAAGGAAGAAACAGTTTATGTTATCACTGACGCTTCCGGCAACAAGACAAAAACAGTCGTTTCCAACTGGCTGAAAAACCCACAGGGCGTAAAGAAGCTGGAGGACGTTTCCGACCTGACAGATATCGAGAATGTTAAAACAGACGAGGGCTTTACAGCCAATGGTGATAAGCTCACATGGGATACCGAGGGCGGAGATATCTACTATAAGGGCTATACCGATAAGGCACTCCCGGTTGATGTAAAGGTAACATATACCCTTGACGGCAAGGAGATAAAGCCTGAGGAACTCGCAGGCAAGAGCGGTAAGCTTACAGTAAGATATGACTATACGAACAACGATAAGAAAACTGTCAAGATAAACGGCAAGAAAACAGATATCTATGTTCCATACCTTATGGCAACAACAGCTATCCTTGATACTAACGTTTATTCAAACGTTGAAGTAACAAATGGCAAGCTCATTTCAGACGGAAGCAGACAGATACTTATAGGCGTTGCAATGCCTGGCCTTACAAAGAGCCTTGACCTTCAGGATAACGAAGATATCGAGATACCGGAGTACGTTGAGTTCACAGCAGACGTAAAGGACTTCGAGTCAACGACTGCTCTTACAGTCGCAACATCTGACATCTTCTCAAAGCTTGACCTTAGCGATATCGGTGATGCTGACGATCTTCAGGATAAGCTTGATGAGCTTTCTGATGCTACAGATGAGCTTGTAGACGGCACAGCAGAGCTTTACGCAGGCATCAAGAAGCTGTCCGATTCCTCAGGAACACTTATCACAGGTATCGACAAGCTTTATTCAGGCTCTAAGTCACTTGACGATGGTGCAAAGACACTTAACAGCGGTGCAACAAAGCTTCGTGACGGAGCAAAGACCCTTGATTCTTCAACAGGTGAGCTTATGAGAGGTATCTCCACAGCTCATAGTGGTTCAACAGCCCTCCTCGGTGGTTTTGATCAGGTAAACAGTGGTATGTCAACCTTGAAGAACGGCTCATCATCACTTTCAAGCGGACTTTCACAGGTATCCTCAGGCGCACAGCAGGTAAATAACGGTGCCGCAAGCCTTGCCGCAGGCACAAATAAGCTTGTTACAGGCGTAGGCGACCTCCAGACAGGCTCTAAGCAGCTTGCCGCAGGCACAAAGCAGACCTATGACGGCTCAACTTCACTGAAAAAGGGCGTTGCAACACTTAACGCAGGCGTTTCCACACTCTATGAAAAGGTGCAGACACTCCCTGCAAGCGTTGAACTTCTTTCAAATGGCATAACAAAGGTAGATAACGCACTTACACAGTCTATCGCATACGACCAGCAGGTACTCGCAGGACTTGAGCAGCTTCTCGGTAATTACGAAGAAGGCTCAGCAGAGTATACGAGCATAAGCGATATGATAGCAGCCGTAAATGGCTCTATCCAGTATCAGCAGGGCGCACAGAGCGGCCTTGGCGATGTTTCAACAGGTGTCGGCACAATGGCAACCGAGGGCAAACAGCTTGTTGACGGCGTAACTCAGATATACAATGGTCTTAACGATAAGAAGAAAGGTCTTGTCGCAGGCGTTGATAATTTGAATACAGGACTTAAAACAGTAAACGAGGGTGCTTCTGCACTTAAAACCGGTATCGGCACACTTGCTAAGTCCAGCAAGGAGCTTAACAATGGTGCAGCTACACTCTCCGCAGGTACAAAGAACCTCTCCGCAGGAGTAAACTCAGCACAGGCAGGCGCAAGCAAGCTTGATAAGGGCGTTGACAGCCTGAACTCAGGCGTATCAAAGCTTTCAAACGGTGCAAAAACTCTTGACAGCGGTCTTGGTCAGCTTGACAACGGCAGCAAGCAGCTAAAAGACGGTACTGCAACACTCTATTCATCACTTGTAGAGCTTGCACAGGGTACAACAACACTTTCAAGTGGCAGTGCAGAGCTGTTCAGCGGTATCGGTCAGCTCAAAGACGGCAGCTCACAGCTTTCATCTGGTGTTAAGAAGCTTGAAAGCGGTGCAAAGACCCTTAAAGACGGCATGGCTAAGTATAAGGACGAGGGCATCGGCAAGCTCCTTGACATCTACAACAACGACCTCAAGGGACTTATCGACAGACTTGACGCTCTCAAGAAAGCAGCCGAGGATTCAACTACATTCTCAGGCGCAGCCGATGGCGTTGAAAGCTCAGTTAAGTATATTTACGAAACTGCGGCTATTGAAAAAGCAGACGAGTAATTTTTACTTCCCACACATAGCAAAGACCCCCTTGGACAGAAATGTCCAAGGGGGTCTTTGTATTTATAAACGTATTATCTGTACAAAAAAACGGACGGAATCTCTCCGTCCGTTTTATATATCCTACTGTCTTAGATAAACGCCGTTTTCTTCGATGTAGTCCTCCATGTCCTGCTTGTATTCAAGATCAAGAGAATCTTTAGGAAGTGCCTTGAGTGCTTTCTGACCAATGTCTTTTCTGAAATGCTCTCCCTCGAACTTTATCTTGGAAACAGCCTCGTAAGACTTATCCAGTGCACCCTGAAGCGTGTAAGCATTGCAGGTAACGCCCAGAACACGTCCGCCGTTTGTGTAGAATTTGCCGTCCTCGTACTTAGTGCCTGCGTGATAAATAAACGCTCCGTCTACCTGACCCTTGTCGTCCATACCGAACATCTCGATACCCTTTTTGTACTTAACAGGATATCCTCCGCTCGCCATAACAACACAAGTGCAGTAACCCGACTTCCAGCCGATCTTAACATCAGCCAGCCTGTGTTCATAAATAGCCTCAAATATCTCGCAAAGATCACCCTCCAGCATAGGAAGAACTACCTGCGTTTCAGGGTCGCCGAAACGGCAGTTGTATTCAATTACCTTTGGACCATTAGGGGTGAGCATAAGTCCGAAATACAAACAGCCCTCAAAAGTCCTGCCCTCAGCATTCATTGCATTTATAGTCGGCAGGAAGATCTTCTCCATGCACTCCTTGGCAATGTCCTCAGTGTAGTAAGGGTTAGGTGCAACAGTACCCATTCCGCCTGTGTTCAGACCCTTGTCGCCGTCCAACGCTCTCTTGTGATCCATTGAAGAGATCATAGGAACAACAGTCTTGCCGTCAGTGAATGAAAGCACAGAAACCTCAGGACCTGTGAGATATTCCTCCACAACGATAGTGGAACTGCTCTCACCGAACTGCTTGTCATCTATCATTGAGTGTATAGCCTCCACAGCCTCTTTCTCACTCTCCGCCAGAATAACGCCCTTGCCAAGTGCAAGTCCGTCAGCCTTTATAACAGCAGGGTATGTGTTCTGTTCCTTGACATATTTTATAGCGTCCTCACTGTTTGTGAACACCTCGTATTTGGCTGTAGGAATATTGTATTTCTTCATAAGATCCTTAGAAAAGACCTTTGAACCCTCGATTATAGCCGCATTTTTTTTAGGACCAAAGGTCTTGAAGCCCTCAGCCTGCAAAGCGTCTACCATTCCAAGTACAAGCGGATCGTCAGGTGCAACAGCCACCATGTCTACTTTAAGCTTCTTTGCCAGAGCCACAACGCCCTCGATATCCGTTGCCGCAACATCAAAACATTCTGCATAGCGTGAAATGCCACCGTTTCCGGGTGTGCAGTAAAGCTTTCCTACCTTAGGGGACTCCGCAAGCTTCATAACGATAGCGTGTTCACGTCCGCCTCCGCCAACAACTAATATGTCCATTTTCAGACCTCCTCAGTGTGTTTTTCCAATTATAACAATACCGCACACCTATGCTGTGCGGTATTGTCATTTATTTACTTCGTATATTATTACTTAAGCTCAAAGTTGTCAAGAACTGTCTTGAACTCGTCAGAAAGCTTGCTGTAAGCGTTCTCGCTTGCACCATATGTGATAACAACAAGGTTGCCGTTGTCAGAAGTGATTATCTGATTGAGCAGTACCTTCTGTGAGCCGATCTCGCCTGTTACGTCAACAATGTAAGCGTCCTTGCCTGCAAACTTATCTTCCTTGTCGTTTGTTACAGTGTAGCCGTCCATGGAATTATATGTTTGCTTGATCTGGTCAGCATAATCACTTGCTGTAAGACCATTGAGCAGATCGTTTGACATTGAGATAACGTTGATAGAAGCAGACTCAAGCTCAGCATCATCGCCTGCGTCAGCGTATGTGAACATTACGTCAACACCAGCGGACTCCTGCATTGCCCACTTCTTTGAGTCGATCTTGAAAGTATACAGATCGCTTGTGTAAACGTCATTCTCATATGTGCCTTTAGCCTCGTCGCCAGTGCTTGTTGTGTCGTCAGCAGAAGTTGTTGTGTCAGCAACTGACTCCTCAGGTGCAGCAGTTGTAGTTGTTGTGTCAGCCTTAGACTCGACAGCAGGTGCGGCTGTAGTTGTAGTAGTTGTTGTTTTAGCCTCCGCCTTTGACTCGTTCTCAGAATCATTTGACTCTGAGCAGCCTGTAACTGCGAATACCATTGACAGTGCCATGAGTGATGCAAGTAACTTTTTCATAATAAATTTCTCCTTTTTTTCTTGACCTTTATTGTTTTGCATTAATGCACAAAAATTAGTGATGGAACAATCTTATTCCAGTGAATGCCATTGCCATGTTGTACTTGTTGCAAGTCATGATAACATGATCGTCCCTGATAGATCCGCCCGGCTCGGCAATGTAAGCCACACCGCTCTTTTTAGCTCTCTCGATGTTGTCACCGAATGGGAAGAAAGCGTCAGAACCAAGGCAAACGCCTGTGTTCTTTGCAAGCCATTCCTTCTTTTCAGCCTCAGTGAGCACCTCAGGCTTTACCTTGAATGTGTTCTGCCATACGCCCTCAGCCAGTACATCATCATGCTCGTCAGAAATGTAAACGTCGATAGCGTTATCTCTGTCAGGACGTCTTATGTTGTCAACAAACTGAAGTCCCAGAACCTTTGGGTGCTGTCTGAGCCACCAGATGTCAGCCTTGTTTCCTGCAAGTCTTGTGCAGTGTATTCTTGACTGCTGACCTGCACCGATACCGATAGCCTGACCGTCCTTTACATAGCATACGCTGTTAGACTGTGTGTATTTAAGTGTGATAAGTGAGATAACAAGATCAGTTTTCTTGTCCTCAGGGATCTCCTTGTTGTCTGTCACGATATTTGTGAGCATATCGTTGTCTATTTTCAGCTCGTTTCGACCCTGTTCAAAAGTTACGCCGAAAACCTGCTTTCTCTCAATAGGTGCAGGAACATAGTTCTCATCTATCTTGATGATGTTGTATGTACCCTTTCTCTTTGACTTGAGTATCTCAAGAGCCTCGTCAGTGTAGCCCGGTGCAATGATACCGTCAGAAACCTCTCTCTGGATCATCTTTGCAGTGCAAGCGTCGCACTCGTCAGAAAGTGCAATAAAATCGCCGTATGATGACATTCTGTCAGCACCTCTTGCTCTCGCATAAGCGCTTGCAAGTGGAGTAAGCTCGCCCAGATCGTCAACAAAATATATCTTCTTTTCCACCTCGCTCAAAGGCTTGCCGATAGCAGCGCCCGCAGGTGAAACGTGCTTGAAAGAAGTTGCCGCACACATACCTGTTGCCTTTTTAAGCTCTCTTACCAACTGCCAGCCGTTGAATGCGTCAAGCAGATTGATGTAACCCGGCTTGCCGTTGAGTACCTCGATAGGGAGATCCTTGCCATCCTCCATAAATACTCTTGACGGCTTCTGATTAGGGTTGCAGCCGTATTTCAAAAGCATTTCATTTGCCATAATTTTTACCTCCTGTTTATATGAA
The DNA here is from genome assembly GCF_040909065.1 of Ruminococcus sp. RTP21359st1_H3_RTP21359_211015. Lineage (NCBI taxonomy): Bacteria > Bacillati > Bacillota > Clostridia > Eubacteriales > Oscillospiraceae > Ruminococcus > Ruminococcus sp. RTP21359st1_H3_RTP21359_211015. The sequence goes on along the minus strand of NZ_JBDGDD010000004.1, from coordinate 8,695 downwards.
TAAGCCTTAATCCATTGCAAATATTGCCACTCCTGCCATTACTGCCACAAGCAGCACCGCAGCGAATGAGATATAGAAAAGCAGTATGAGCCTGCCCTTGCTTTTCTCTTTAACGTCCCACTTTTTCGAGGGGATACTAGGTCTTGTCACACCCATTATTATGGGCATGATTAGCAGATATCCAAGCATACCGAGTATAAGATTTATGCTCGGCGTGTCGTCCATATTCTTCATAAGCAGAAAAATAGGTATCACAATAAGAATGTGCGCCAGCGCCATGAATACTCGCCATATCCTGCGCTGTTTTATCTTCCTGTCCCTTATGCCGTTGAGTTCTTCCTCCGAAGCCTTTCTCTTTAGAAATTCCTCCTGCCTGAGCCTTACTTCTTCAAGCTTCGCCTCATCAACTATCTTGACCGTCCTAGTGCCGTCGTCAATGTAGTTCTGAGTGCCGCAGTAAGGGCAGTAGACGATCTTTTTGTCGTCCTCTATCGTTATTTCACCGCCGCAGTTTTTGCACTGAAGTGCGATAAGTTCCAACTTGCTCCCCCCCTGACTATTTGATGAAACGTAAGTAAAGCTTGCCCACTCCGAAGAATATCGCAGTGAACGTGATATAGAAAAGCACCGCAGTTTTTATCCTGCCCATGCCCCCTGCGTTTCTCGGCTTAATAAGCGCCATTATCACAGGCAGTGCCACCCATAAGCATATGGAAGCGATTATTGCCAGCACTGACTTATACATGACCGCACCGCTGAACACAAGCGTGAATACAACGTGCAAAACAATGCAAACGATTATCCACCCCTGCTTCTGGGAAGCGTTTTTGTATCTGCCGCTCGCTTCCTCGTCACGAAGCTTCTTGTCAAAGTCCGATACCTCTTTGTTGAGCTTTATCTCTTTGAGCCTAGCCTCGTCAATGACGTTTATTATCCTGTTTCCGTCATCAAGAAGTATCTGTGACCCGCAGTATTTGCAGAACGTCTTTTTCTGCCCCTCGTGAACTTCAAGCTCGCCGCCGCATTTGGGACATTTTAATGCAACTAACTCCATTTTTTCTATACTCCTGCTTCGCTTTAGGAAATTACTTGCTGTACTTGTTTATAACCTTAGAAACAGCCTTGCCGCTTGCGATATCAATGTATCTAACAAACAGCGATACCTTGTTGTCCTCGTTGAGTGCCTCCCAAAGCTTGCCGGTGAACTCCTCGATATCGTTAGGTATCTCCACCTTCTTAGGCTCGCCCTCAAAGCTTGGCAGAGGATTGCCGTCGCCCATGTAAGTGTGGATAAAATGACCCACGCCGTCAAGAGGGTTTGTGTATGTGTAAGTAAATCTCTCGCAGCAGTCAGGGTTGCCGTCAGCGGACTTGAGTATGCTCATAGCATAATTATATGCGCCGTTCTCAACGTGCATGATACCTGAAATACGAGGAGTGTAGTTTGGAGCGTCGTCCTCATACTCTCTCGTCCTCAGTGACTGCTCAAAAGTTTGCTGCTTGTCCATAAGCTCGTAAATAGTGTCCGTCTGATCGCCGTTTGTAACGATAGTCTTGTTTCCAAGCACACGAACAGGGGAGTATATAATAAGGTGTGGGTCAGAAAGCTTGCTAGGATCAGCAGCTTCTGTCTTGATGCCGTCCTCAGTTTCCGTGAAAACTCTGTTTCTGGAATTAACACTTCTGCCCATGATAAAATAAGCCGTTACCGCACTCTTTCCGTCAGCAGACTTGCCTATAACTATTCCTCTGCCCGGATATGAGTTGCTTTTAAGCTCGTCATAAATATTAAGGGTCTTCATACCTTGTCCTCCATAATTTTTTCTCAGTCTTTAAGGTCAACGTAAGCCTTGCCGTCCTTAATGCTTATCCTGTCCTCGCAGAACAGTGAAACAGCTTTCGGCAAAAGCTTCCATTCAACATTTTCCATTATCTTCTTCTGTAAACTCTCAGGCGTTTCGTCATTTGCCACATCTACAGCACCCTGTAAAATAATAGCACCTGCGTCAGCCTTTTCGTTTACAAAATGTATAGTCGCACCCGATACCTTTACGCCATATTCCAAAGCCTTTTCATGAACTTTAAGTCCATAAAAACCCTCGCCGCAGAATGACGGAATAAGCGCAGGGTGAACGTTTATTATCCTGTAAGGATAAGCCTTTGTAACGCACTCGTCAAGAATTATCATAAATCCAGCCAGCACGATAAGGTCAGCGCCCTGCCTGTTAAGCTCCGCAAGTATAGCCTCGCTGTAGCTCTTGCTGTCAGCATATTCCTTTCTCGGGATAACAACAGTGCCGATACCCGCATTTTTCGCCCTCTCCAGAGCGTAAGCGCCCTCTTTAGAGGATATAACGCAGGTTATCTTGCCGTTTTTTATAATGCCGCTTTTTTCAGCGTCAATAAGCGCCTGTAGGTTTGTTCCGCCGCCCGAAACAAGAACGCATATCTTCTTCATATCTCTTTACCCTTAGCAGATGATAACGCCCATGTCAGAGTCAACAAGCTCGCCCAGAACGTAAGCTTCTTCGCCTGCCGCCTTGATAGCCTCTATCGCCTTGTCAGCGTCAGCCTTGTCAACAACAACTGTCATACCAACGCCCATGTTGAATGTGTTGAACATATCTCTCTCAGGAATGTTTCCTGTCTTTGCGATAACGTCGAAAATAGGAAGCACCTGAACGTCGCTTCTTGCTATCTTAACAGAAAGTCCGTCAGGAAGTGAACGTGGAATGTTCTCATAGAATCCGCCGCCTGTGATGTGTGATATAGCCTTTACATTAACAGAATCAAGCAGGCTCATAACAGCCTTTACATATATCTTTGTAGGTGTGAGAAGTGTCTCGCCAAGTGTCTTGCCAAGCTCGTCGTAGTGAACAGAAAGAGTCTTTTCGTCAACGCTGAATACCTTTCTTACCAGTGAGAATCCGTTTGAGTGTACACCGCTTGACTTGATAGCTATCATAACGTCCCCGGCCTTCTGAGTGCTTGGGTCAAGTATCTTGTCCTTGTCAACAACGCCAACAGAGAAGCCTGCAAGGTCATATTCGTCAACAGGGTAGAAACCAGGCATCTCAGCCGTTTCGCCGCCGATAAGCGCACAGCCTGACTGTACACAGCCCTCAGCAACACCAGAAACTATCTGAGCTATCTTCTCAGGATAGTTCTTGCCAACAGCGATGTAGTCAAGGAAAAACTGTGGCTTTGCACCGCAGCAGATAATGTCGTTTACGCACATTGCCACGCAGTCGATACCAACTGTGTCATGCTTGTCCATAAGAAAAGCTATCTTGAGCTTTGTGCCAACGCCGTCTGTGCCTGAAACGAGAACAGGCTTTGTGATACCTGTCATGTCAAGCTCAAACAGACCGCCGAAGCCGCCGATGCCGCTGAGAACACCGCTCGTCATGGTCCTTGCAACGTACTGCTTCATAAGCTCAACTGCCTTGTAGCCTGCCGTTACGTCAACGCCTGCTTCCTTGTAGCTGTTTGAAAAACTGTTTGTATTCATGATAAAATATCCTTTCAGTTATTTACTTCTTTTCCGATATCTTCGATTCAAATTTGTCCTTAGGCATATCCTTAGGAACTTCGATAGGGTATTTCTCTGTAAAGCAGCCTACGCAGAAATCACACTTTGAATTTCCCGCAAGCCTTTTAACGCTTTCAACACTGAGATATCCCAAGCTGTCTGCACCGATATATTCGCATATTTCTTCATTGGTCATCTTGCAGGCGATAAGATTTTCCTTGCTGTCTATATCCGTTCCGAAATAGCATGGTGCAATGAATGCAGGGGAGGAGATACGAACGTGAACTTCCTTTGCACCTGCGTCCCTCAGCAGCTTGACGATACGTCCCGAAGTCGTTCCTCTGACGATACTGTCGTCTATCATAACGACCCTCTTGCCCTTAACAGTGCTTGAAATAGCGTTGAGCTTTATCTTGACGGAGTTTGTCCTCTCTGTCTGGCTAGGCTGAATGAACGTCCTGCCTATGTATCTGTTCTTGATAAATCCAATGCCGTATGGTATGCCGCTTTCCTGAGAAAATCCCAGCGCAGCGTCAAGTCCCGAGTCAGGCACGCCTATGACGATATCAGCGTCAACAGGGTGTTCTCTCCAAAGATATTTTCCTGCCCTGAGCCTTGCCATGTGAACGCTCGACCCCTCGATAACAGAGTCAGGTCTAGCAAAATATACATATTCAAATACGCATATAGTACCCTTTTTGCCGCAGTGAGTCGTGATAGAGTTCACACCGTTTTTGTCAATAACTATCATTTCACCTGGTTTAAGATCTCTTATGTATTCAGCGCCGATGCTGTCAAAAGCACAGGTCTCCGACGCTACCACATAGCCGTCGTCTATCTTTCCGAGGCAAAGGGGTCTGAAGCCGTCAGGATCTCTCGCCGCAATAAGCTTTGTCGGCGACATAACGAGCAGCGAATACGCACCCTTTATCCTGTACATAGCCTTTTCAAGCGCCGCCTGTATAGACGGTGCTCTAAGACGTTCCTCGGTTATGGCGTATGATATGACCTCAGTATCATTTGTGCTGTGGAATATCATGCCCTTGTTTTCATATTGCTCTCTAAGTTCTCTTGCGTTAGTAAGATTGCCGTTGTGAGCGATAGCCATAGGACCCTTTATGTGACGAACAACAAGCGGCTGAGCGTTTGAAGCATTGCAGTTGCCTGTAGTCGAATATCTCACATGACCTATAGCAATATTGCCCTTGCCGAGCCGTTCGAGAGTTTCCTTGTCAAAAACCTGATTGACAAGACCCACGTCCTTGTGATAGCTGAACACGCCGTCGTCGTTTACAACGATACCGCAGCTCTCCTGACCTCTGTGCTGTAATGCGTAAAGAGATACATAAGTCTGAGCCGCAACATCGCTTGTCTTGTTAGTATAAATGCCGAAAACGCCGCATTCTTCATGGATACCTGTTACCAATTAAATCATTCCCTTCCGTTCCAGCAGTAGGTGCAAAGCTCACAGCTTGGCAGACCCACAGCCTTTACAGTGCCTTCAAGCGACTGGAATTCAACAGAGGTAAGTTTAAGTCTTCTGCATATCTCGTCCCTGAGGAGCTTGCCACGCTCAGTGCTTGAATCGCTGTATTCTTCAATGTATTTAACTCCCTCGATACCCTCGTTCTCATCAATGATCTGTCTTGCGATAAGTTCAAGTTCCGAGGTGCTGCGTGAAAAGTTAAGATACTTGCAGCCATACATGATAGGAGGACAGGCTGATCTCATGTGGACTTCCTTTGCACCGTTCTCATAAAGAAACTCAACAGTTTCCCTCATCTGAGTTCCTCTGACGATACTGTCGTCAACGAACAGAAGCTTCTTGCCCTCGATAAGTTCGTGAACAGGTATAAGCTTCATCTTTGCAACTCTGTTTCTCATAGACTGGCTTGTTGGCATAAAGCTTCTGGGCCATGTAGGAGTGTACTTGATGAACGGTCTTGCAAAAGGTATGCCGCTTTTGTTTGCATATCCTATAGCGTGAGGAACGCCCGAATCAGGTATTCCGCAAACGAAATCAACGTCAGGGAGCCTGCCGTTTTTCATATCGTTCTCCGCCATTATCTCGCCGTTGCGTGTTCGCATAAGTTCAACGTTCACGCCCTCATAGCAAGCGGTAGGGTAGCCGTAATAAGTCCAAAGGAAAGTGCAGATCTTTTTCTTGTCTGTACCTTCGCTGAGGATATTGTAGCCGTCCTTGGTTATCTCAGTTATCTCTCCCGCCTTTAGTTCGTGACAGGTGGAGTATCCAAGCTTCTGATATGCAAATGATTCAAAAGAAAAGCAATATCCGTCAGAACGCTGTCCTATTATAATAGGAAGCCGTCCGTCCTTATCTCTGGCAACGATCATCGACTTGTCTGTCATTATTGCAAGTGACATCGTGCCTTCTATCTTGTCCTGTGCGTATCTTATGCCGTCAACAAAGCTGTCCTTCTGTGCGATCAGCGCACCGATAAGCCCTGCGGAATTGATAGCGCCGCTGCTCATTGTTTCAAAGTTTGCGCAGCCCTTTTCAAGCAGTTCGTCAGCCAGTTTAGCGGCATTTTGTATTACACCGATAGAGCACACTGCGTAAAGTCCTAACTTCGAGCGTACCATTATCGGCTGAGGATCTGTGTCGCTTATGCAGCCGATACAGATGTTTCCTCTCATTTTGTCAACGTCTTTTTCAAATTTAGTACGAAATGGTGAGTTTTCAATGCTGTGAATATTTCTCTGAAAGCCAAGCTCAGGGGAGAATGAAGTCATTCCGCCCCGCCTTGTGCCTAAGTGTGAATGATAGTCGGTCCCGAAGAAAACGTCCTGAATACAGTCATTAGCTGAAACAGCTCCGAAAAAACCGCCCATAGATATTATTCTCCCATTACTCTCTTTATCATCTCATGGTAAGCCTCTTCAACGCCGCCCATGTCTCTTCTGAATCTGTCCTTGTCAAGCTTCTCATGTGTCTTAGAATCCCAGAAACGGCAAGTATCAGGTGAGATCTCGTCAGCAAGAAGTATCTTTCCGTGGAATCTGCCGAACTCGATCTTGAAGTCGATAAGGTCAATGCCGATGTTCTTGAAGAAGCCAAGCATGAACTCATTTACCTTGAAAGCATACTTTGTGATATCCTCGATCTCTTCCTCAGTAGCAAGACCAAGACCAAGAGCATAATACTTGTTGATGAATGGGTCGCCAAGCTCGTCGCACTTGTAGCTGAACTCAAGTGTAGGCTGCTTGAGCTTTGTGCCCTCTTCGATACCGAGCTTCTTTGAGAAGCTTCCTGCTGCAACGTTTCTTACGATAACTTCCAGCGGAACGATCTCGACCTTCTTAACGATAGTCTCTCTGTCAGAGATCTCCTCAACAAGATGAGTAGGGATACCCTCTTTTTCAAGAAGCTTGAACATATAGTTTGTCATTTTGTTATTGATAGCACCCTTGCCAACGATAGTGCCTTTCTTCTCGCCGTTGAAAGCAGTAGCGTCGTCCTTGTAATCAACGATAACAAGATCAGGGTCGTTAGTAGCGAATACTTTCTTAGCCTTGCCCTCATAGAGCTGTTCTGTCTTTACAATGTTTTCCATAGATTTATTCCTCCATAAAATTATTTACATTATTTATATGATACACCGAAAACATATCCACTGCCGTTTTAATATGTAGGGGCGAACATCGTTCGCACGCCGACAGCAGAACTTCCTCGATATATCAAATATAACATACAGCCGAGCTATATGTCTGTATCAAAAATCAAAGCGCAGCAAGCTTGTCCTGTAAAGCCTTGTCCTTAGCCACAACGCCGTCTATCATATCCTGCTTAGCCTTTTCAAGCTTCTCAGCCAGACCCTCGTCAGAAAGAGCAAGCATCTGAATAGCAAGTATAGCAGCGTTCTTAGCGCCGTCAACTGCGACAGTGGCAACAGGGATACCGCTAGGCATCTGAACGGTAGCAAGCAGAGCGTCCATGCCGTCGAAGTTAGCACCCTTGCAAGGGATACCGATAACAGGAAGCGTTGTGTGACCTGCAATAACTCCCGCAAGATGAGCCGCCATTCCGGCAGCGCAGATTATAACTCCAAAGCCGTTTTCCTTAGCCTTGTCAGCAAAATCGCTTGCAAGCGCAGGCGTTCTGTGAGCAGACATAACGTGACATTCGTAAGGAACACCGTAAGCTTTAAGTTCAGCAACAGCCTTGCTGACAACAGGAAAATCGCTGTCAGAACCCATTATTACCGCAACTTTTTTCATAAATTTATACCTCCAAGTAAAACAAAAAATTACAAATAAAAAACTGCAACAATGGCGTTGCAGTTTTAGTCAGTGCATAATTATATTGTTAGAGTGCAAAAAATCAAGGCAGGACGCAATTATACTTAAAGACCTACCCATAAAAGAATATGTAATTGATGAAAAACAGCACATTTCAGTCATACATCTCTCCTGAATACATACAAAAAATACTGCACAATATTACCAGACAGTAAAGCGGAGCAAAACTGTCTGCGAAAGCTTTTTTTACTGATTTTCTCCATAACAGCATACAAAGCTTTACAATAATATTGTACAATATTTATAGATAAATTTCAACACATATTTATATAAAATTTATATCAATTAATCTTTGATTTATTGTGAAATTTGTCTACATTAACTTTTTGTTCAGAAAATACTTGTATCAGTGATCTGACCGTTTGACAAGCTGTTGACGAGATCACGCATTTCCTCTTTGGAGCGAATACAGTGTGCCGAGTCGATTATCTGCTGTCTTTGAAGCGGATCCAGCTTAGCAAAGTAAGCATATGCCGCAGGCACCTGAGCAAGAGCCATAGACAGCCCCAGCGGCAATTCCTGCCCGTGAGCAAAAGAGTTGTTTTTCATTTTTATCACCTCCGCATATATTATTTCCCGGGCAATAAAAATAATAAACCATTACGATCTTATATGTGATACTGCACAATTTATCACATTGTAATTTGTGCAAACAAATGATTTATCTTTTAATTTGGCAACATTTCTGCAATTGTTGCATTTTTTATGCAACAAAAGTGGCGATTTTCGGGATAAGTATAAGGATATTATCCCAAATCGAATATCTTGCAAGGTAGCAGTGTATGAGGAAACATTTTGTCAACGTGAGTTAGGTGAACACGATGAGAGGTTCTGATCGCACAG